>CAJPJR010000002.1 GCA_905369775.1 Prevotellaceae bacterium UBA1746 | reverse complement strand
TTCCTCTTTGCTGCGTGTGAGCGTATCTTCCAATTCTTTGAAGGCACGCATCAGGGTGCGCAAATGATAGTTGACGAAATAGCCGATGTCCAACCCATCTGCTTCCGATTGTAGGTAGGCCCGCTCGTAGGCAATCTTGTTTTTCTTGATCACTGCCGAGATGGAAACGTACTCCATGAGCCAATAGTCGTGGCGAAGCATGAACCAATAGAACAAAGCACGGGCCGTTCGTCCGTTCCCATCCACGAAAGGGTGCATGTAAGCAACCATAAAGTGGATGACAATGCCGCGTAATAGTGGGTGTAGAAAGGGAGTAGGGGAGTCGTTGTTGAAGTAACGGCACAAATCTTCCACGAATTGAGGTAGCAACTCATAGTGAGGCGGCCTGTGAACCACCTCGTTGGTGATCACATTCTCCACCACCACCTCGTTGTTCTCGCGCATGCGCCCTGCATCTTCGGGTTTATCGAGCGTTTGATCCGTCATCAACGCGTGGATGTGCATCAACAAGTCGGGCGTCAAGTCCTCGTTTTTATGTTCTACGAGGAAACGTATGGTGCGATAGTTGTTGAAGATCATCAAACGTCCCTTGTCTTTCGGCTTTTCTCCGTTGTAGAGCATGCGCAAAGCGTCGCGTCGTGTAGTCGAAGCTCCTTCCAGTTGCGAGGAAGAAATGGCTTCTTCGAAGATCGAACAGACCAAGTATTTTTGGCGGGCCGCCTTGTCCGGCTGAAATTGACTCCCCCATTGTCCTCCGAATTTTAGGTCTGTCTCGTGGCAAACGCGTTGCATTTCTGATGTGAGGGTGAAGTGAATGCCGAAGTTGGGCCAAGCCTCCACAGCTTTGCGCTCTCTTTCTGCCTTCAAGTGCGCCCAGAGCCGTTCAGGTGCGAGTGCCACATTTTTGGCGCGATATTTTATGTTGGTCCAATAGGCGTAGTCGTTTACTAATCGGTCCACAAGGCGTTTCACCTCGTCGGTTGTCGGTTCGAGCGCGGCGGCAATGATTTCTTGGCGTTGAAGAAGTGGAGGATGTTCGATCATGTTGGGGTAAATCTGTTCCTTGCGAAAATACGAATTTCTTTCCAATTTGGAGGAAATTGGAAAGGATTGGACCGTTTTCGGTGGGGAAAACGAGGTTTTGTTCCCGATCTCCGAGAAATTCTTTCCAATTTGGAGAAAATTGGAAAGAATTGGAGACCTGATCACGGGGCGAGGAACGGGCCGATCACCGCGTTGGCGAACGCCGGTCGCTGAGTCGCAAACGGTTCTCGGTCATGCGGTGTGTGAATTCCTGCAAGTAAGCTTTCAGCGTGCGCACCATCTCTTGCAATTGCGCCGGCTGCCGGGCTACCAAATTGTGTTTCAGACCCGGATCGCGCGATTTGTCGTAGAAACCCGTGGCGCGCACGCCGTCGAAGTGCAAGACAAAGTTGCCCTGCACCATTTGATACATCTCGCCCGCCGAGCTTACGGCAAAATGAGGCGAAGAAGGCGAGAACACGTTGTGCCCGAAGCTCACCACCTCGCGTTGCAGGCCCAGCAAGTCGAGCAATGTGGGGAGAAAGTCGGCCTGTTGCATCGTGGTGGCGTCTTCTCCCTTCAATTCCCCCCGAGGGTCGTAGAGAATGAAGGGGATGCTGAAGCGCCCCACCAAATTTCGGTATTCCGGTCGCACACCTGTCACGGCATGATCGGCCGTGATCACAAACAGCGTGTTGCGATACCAAGGCATACGACGTGCCGTTTCGAAAAATCGGCGCAGCGAAAGATCGGTGTAAGCCACACATTGCTGAATGGGGAGCGGACCCTGCGGAAGGCGGCCCCGATATTGTGCAGGCACATGGAAAGGGTGGTGCGAACTGATGGTAAATTCTGCCGCGAAAAACGGTTGGCGAAACGAATTGAGCCTCCGATCCACAAACTGCAGGAAGGGTTCGTCCCAAATGCCCCAGCCGCCCGGATCGGCATCGCGGGAGTTGCCATATTCGTTCTGCCCATAATAGTCGTGGAAGCGCACTTTGTGGGCAAAGGCGTCGAAGCCCATCGAACCATTCTCGGCGTTGTGGAAAAAGGCCGTGTGGTAACCGGCTTGTCGCAGGATTTCCGGCAGCGAGGTCACCCCGTTTCCGGCATAGGGCGAGGTGACAAACGGTTGGCCCGGGCGGGTGATGGAGCAGAACAGGGCCGGCATCGCATCCACCGACTGCGTCCCGCAGGCATAAGCTTGCGTGAACACGTAGGAATGCGCCAAGAGCGAATCGACAAACGGCGTGTAGCTCGGATAACCCGCAATGCCGCGGTTCAAACCGCCCACCCATTCTTTGGCCATGCTCTCCCAAATGATCACCACCACATTGCGTCCTTTGAAACGTCCCGACCATTGGCCGTCGGTTGTGGGGCGACGCACCGCACTGAAGTAGCGTTGCGCCTCCTGCTCGGGGAAAAAGGAGAGCGGCTTCATCCCTGTTTTGCCCATAGTGCGCAACAACGTGAATGGGGTGTTGAGCACCAAGGCCTGTTGTTGCGGTTCGTCGCAATAAAGCGCCGCGTTGTGCGGAGCCAGCGGCCGCAAATCACCGTATCCGCCCCGTACAGCACCGAAACTCAGCCCACACGCCACGACCAGTATGCCACTGCTCACGAGAATCCTCCGCCGACAGGCGTAGCCCACCGGGCGCAGCACGAAAAGGCCGTAGAGCACCGCCCACAGGAGGGCAATCACGAAAAAGAGTAGGGTGGGGAGCGGATAGTCTAACGGGAAATGCAGGAATCGCCACCCGTTGTCGTGCGCAAATTCACTGAACACCGCCATTGTGGTGCGGTTGAGCGTGAATCGAAAGTAGATCACGTCGGCCAAGTTCGCGGCCAGCGCCAAAAGGTTGGGCACAAAATAGACCCACGCCGTGGCACGTTGCCAAGCGCGCCCTTCCACGAAGCGAAAGGGCAGGAGATGCATCAAGAGCATCGGCGCATTGAGATAGACCAAGGCCGCGAGATCAAAGCGCAGCCCGCCGCAGAAAGCCCGCCACACGGCGTCCGAGTCGGCCATGTGCAGCAAATCGGCGTTCATACAGCCGAATATCACCCGCGAAAGAAGGAGCACAGCCAGCGAAAGCAGCAGGCGCCAGAGCAAGAGTCCGTAGATCGAAGTGGAAAAGTGGGGGAGGCGAAACCGAACCATGGAAAGGGGAATGAAGGGGAGGGAGATACTCCTTATATATAGGATAAGTGTCGATAGGCACCGGGGCGAACGACTGCCCGCCCGCGTTGTGCGAAATGCAAAACCTCTGTCGCACAGCGCTGCGCGGCAGAGGTCGAAGTCAAGAGCGCCGTCGGTCGTTTGCGGCGCGCGGATCAGTCTTGTGCGTGTCCCGCTTTGTCTCGATCGATGAGGGCCAAGAGACGTTCCACCGCCTCTTCCGAAGGGATGTTGCGCTCCACACACACCTTGCCGCGGTAGAGACTCACTTTTCCGGGGCCCGCACCCACATAACCGTAGTCGGCATCGGCCATTTCGCCGGGGCCGTTCACGATGCAGCCCATGATGCCGATTTTCAGTCCCTTGAGGTGTGCGGTCGATGCCTTGATGCGCGCGATGGTCTCGCGCAGATCGTAGAGCGTGCGCCCACATCCCGGGCAAGAGATGTATTCCGTTTTGGATTGTCGCAGGCGGCCGGCTTGCAAGATGGCGAAAGCCGTTTCGTCACGTCCCTTTTGCGGAGCCACCAGCAGGATGCCGTCCGTAAAGCCGTCGATCATCATCACACCCATGTCCGCCGCGGCTTTGATTTGGAAGTCTTCGCGGTCCGTATCGCCGTATTGTTGGCAGACGATGACCGGGTTGGTGAGTCGCGCATTGCCCATTTCGTGGACCAGTGCGCGGAGTTCGCCCGTGCGGTTCGGGTGGTTCGATTGCGCAATGACCACCATTTCGGGGTGCGCGCGCAGACAAGCCTTCACCTCCTCATTGAGTTGCACGTAAGAGAGGAAGAGGAACTTGATCGGCGCCGGATTGCCGGCCACAAACATCAGATATTGCGGTGCGAAAGCCGGGTAGGTGCCTTCCTCTCCGTTCCAGGCGGGCGCATCCACGATGGCCGCATCGGTGTGTTGGCGCCAATGTTCGGGCAGTTGCACGCCGTAGTAGGTGTAGTCGGGTCGTGCTTCGCGGTCAGCCGGTGCAGTGGGGCGGGGCAGTGCGGGGTCGGCTTGATAGGAAACCACCACCGGGCGATGTTTTCCGCCGATGTTGCCCACGGCACAAGTGGCACGGCGCGCGGGATGAAGCCAATCGAACGCCATGCAAGGCACACCCGGAATGTGGTTGTGCCCCGAACGGGTGCCGATGACGTACGAGGCCAATTTGTATGCTACCGGAATTTCGGCTTCGGGCGGCTCGGAGAGCGAAACACGTATGGTGTCGCCGATGCCGTCGGCCAGGAGAGCACCGATGCCCACCGCACTTTTGATGCGGCCGTCCTCGCCTTCGCCGGCTTCCGTCACACCCAAATGCAGGGGGAAGTCCATTTTCTCGCGACGCATGGCATCCACCAGCAGGCGCACGCTTTGTACCATCACCACCGTGTTCGAGGCCTTGATCGAAATCACCACGTCGTCAAAATGCACCTTGGCGCAAACACGCAGGAACTCCATGCAACTCTCCACGATGCCCGCGGGTGTGTCGCCATAACGGCACATGATGCGATCAGACAGGCTACCATGGTTCACCCCGATGCGCACGGCCGTGCCATGGGCGCGACAAATGTCGAGAAATTGCACAAAGCGATCTTCCAAGCGCGCCAGTTCGGCGGCATATTCCTCGTCGGTGTATTCTAACTCCTTGAAGGTGCGCGCCGGATCCACATAGTTGCCGGGATTGATGCGCACTTTCTCCACAATGCCCGCGGCCACATCGGCCACCTTGGGGTTGAAATGCACATCGGCCACGAGGGGCGTGTCGAAACCGCGGCGGTGCAAGGCTTCGCGGATGGAGCGGAGGTTTTCGGCCTCACGCACTCCCTGCGTGGTGAGCCGCACATAGTCGGCACCGGCCTCGATGATAGCGATACATTGTGCCACACTGGCTTCCGTATCGGTGGTGAGTGTGGTGGTCATGCTCTGCAGTCGAAGCGGTTGTTGCCCACCGAGCGGTTTATTGCCGATGTGCACTTCGTGACTGCGTCGCGGTTGGTAGTTGAATAGATCCATGATGCTCGTTGAGCTTGCGTGAGAGAAAACGGTGGGCCGAAGCCGCCGCCCCGTGTTGCGGGGCGGGCGTGCTCAGCACTTGAACTTGTAGTCCACCAAGGCCAATTCTTCGTTGGCCTTCACGATCTTTTGTTTCAGGTTGGCTTTGTGTTCTGCCAGTCGTTCGGCGAGAGCTTCGTCGAGCGGGGCGATGATTTGTGCGGCAAGCAGGGCCGCGTTCATTGCGCCGTTCACACCCACCGTGGCCACGGGGATGCCCGGGGGCATTTGTACGATGGAGAGCAGGGCATCGAGCCCGTCGAGCATGCCTTTGATGGGCACACCGATCACCGGAAGGGTGGTGTTGGCGGCGATCACGCCGGGCAGAGCGGCGGCCATGCCGGCAGCGGCGATGATCACGCGAACGCCGCGCGCTTTGGCGCCGCGGGCGAAGGCTTCGACCTCAGCCGGTGTGCGATGCGCCGAGAGCGCATTGATTTCGAACGGAATTTCGAGTTGGTCAAACACCTTCGCGGCCTTTTCCATGACGGGAAGATCGCTGGTGCTACCCATGATGATGCTGACAAGAGGAGTCATAGCGGAGAAATATTGGGGGGAAATGAAAAATTGCAAGACAGCGTGCTCACCTTGCGGGGGCGGAGCGCCGGCGGTTCACACAAACCACACCACGGCCCAGCCGCAGATCATGCCCACCACCACGCCGAAGAGCAGTTCGTGGTAGTTGTGCATCTTGAGCACCATGCGGCTGCTGCACACCGCGCCACTCAGCAGAATGGCACAGCACAACCAGCCCGTGGCGTCGAAGCCAAAGATGAGCGAAAAGGCCATAAGCATGCCGATCACCCCACCCGAAGCGGCGGCGTGGGTCGAAATCTTGATCCACACGTTGGTCAGCGCACAAACAATCTGGATGAGCAGTGCCGAGACGATGACTGTCGAGATGAAGTTGGGAATGTGGAAGATTTCCATCAGCCCATAGAGCGCACCGTAGCACACGATGTTCACAATGTAGGGCACAAATCGCCGTTCGCGGTGGCTCATCTGGTGGCTCGTCCAGCCGTTGAGCGTGCGATAGAGATAAATCGCCGTGAGTGGGAACACCCACGTGAAGAGCACCACGATGCTGCCGAAGGCCAACCGATAGCGGAGGTCAATTTGATTGAGATAGCTGAACATCAGTAGCAGTGTGACGGCCACCGTGGGGAGGTAGAAGGGATTGAAAAGCCAAGAAATGGCTTTGGCCGTGAGCAGGGCGTACTTGTTGGTGAGATTCCTGCGAGCGTAGTCGGCATCGCCGGCGGCATAGGAACGGGGATCGAAATCGGGCATAGGTGAAATGCGCGTAAGGATGTGAAAAAGGAGAGACGACGCGGCGGGCGAGCCCTTGTGGGCTCAGCGGCGAAGGCCGGCCTTGGGAATGTTGAGCTGAATGCGGTATTTCGACACGGTGCGTCGCGCCACCTTCAGTCCGCGTGCGGCCAGTGCGTCGGCAATGGCCTCGTCAGAGAGGGGTGCGCGCTTGTCTTCTCCGGCCACAATCTCGGCCAGTGCGGCCTTGACTTGCCGTGCGGCCACCGTTTCGCCGTCGGCCGAGGTGAATTGCGTGGAGAAGAAGTGCCGGAGCGAGTACACGCCGTAGTCCGTTTCGACGTATTTGGAGTTGATGGCGCGCGACACCGTGCTGATGTCCACGTGCGCTCGTTCGGCCACGTCCTTCAGCACCATCGGCACGAGGAGAGTTTCGTCGTCGTCATTGACAAAAAACTCTCGTTGCAGCGCCACAATCGCCTCCATGACCGATTGCAGCGTCTGGAACCGGCGGCGTACGCTTTCGATGAACGACTGCGCAGCGGTGACTTTCTGCCGGGCGTAGATGAAAGCCTCCTCCTGACTGCGCGAGAGGGCAGCGTTCTCGCCGCGTTCGGCCGCCCGATCGCGTGCGGCGCGGTGCATGACGAGCGTTTCGGCGAAGGCCGGGCTCACGCGCAGCTCCGGCAGGTCGCCGCGGTGCTGCGACACGACGGGATTGCCCTCCGTGTCGATCGTCACGCGGAAGTCGGGCACCACCGTCGGCGCACTGGCGCGACTGCCTTCCGAGAGCACACTGCCGGGACGCGGATTCAAGTGCCCGATTTCGCGGCGCACGCGTTCCACGTCCTCGTCGCTCAGGTGCATGCGTTCGGCGATGCGGTTCCAGCGCGAGTGGATGAAGTCGTCGTAGAAGCGATCGATCACCTCACGGGCCTCGCCCGTTCGCGGCAATTGCAGGAGCAGGCAGTCGCGCAAGTTGCGCGCGCCGATGCCGCGGGGCTCAAATTGCTGCATCAGCCCCGCCAGCCGCGCCACTTCCTCGGGCGTGGTGTCGATATACTCGTTGAAGGCCAGCTCGTCGGCCAGCGTGGCATCGTCTTTCGTGAGAAAGCCGCTCTCGTCGAGCGAGCCCACGAGATAGACCATGATGGCGCGTTCGTGGTCGGTGAGATCGAGTTCGCCGATCTGTCGATACAGGTCGTCGTAGGAGGTTTCGTCGGCGCCGATCTGCCGTTCGCGCCGATCGTCTTCGCCGCGGTTGGTGTAAGCCTCGCGCAGGTTGTCGGGCACGTCGTCGAGTGTGCGATAGTCGCCCACGGCATCGTCGAGCGGATCGCCGGCTTCGTAATTTTCTCCGTCGGCGTCCACATAGTCTCCGCCGTCGTTGCCCTCGTGGTCGCTCACTTCGAGCGCCTCGTTGTCGAGCAGCTCGTTTTGCAAGCGGGTTTCGAAATCGGCCAGCGGCATCTCGATGAGCGAGGAGAGGAGCACCTGCGCGCTCGAGGCGTTTTGCACCTGTTGCTGTTGCTGCTGTTGTCTGAAACCTTGGCTTTGGGGCATGATCGGGTGTGGTTTTACGGGAGGGCGCACGCGAAGCGCAGCCGCTTTTTCCCTGTTCTGCGATGAGGAACCGCGCCCCTCGGCAGAAGGGTGGCGCAGTGTTTGCAAATTTAGCAAGAAAAATCGCGATTTGTGCTTTTTAGTCGGGCAAAACTTCGGGGCGCTTGTCGGTTGTGTCCGATGGGCAGTCGCGATGTGGGTGCCGGGGGGCATTCCTCGGCTACAAGTGCACCACAGTGCGCAGACCTTTCCTCAGCGTAGCGCACAGCCAAATAAAACACCCCTGATTTTGCGAAAAATCGGGGGCGTTTTGCGTTTTTGCTCCCGATTTCCGTGCATTAGTTGCGAGGTTGTCGAAGTGCAGATGCCTTGTTTCCCGTTGGACGCAGCCAATAAAACGGTACAAGCGTGGGGCTTGTACCGTTGAATCTGTGTGTCACAAAGACCGCACCGTTTAGTCCAACCACGTCTTGGTGGACACTGCGAAGCGGCCGCCACCGGTGAAGACGAGAGCAAGGGCAGGCAGGAGGTAAAGCATGGGGAGCTCGACCGCCCAGCCGCCGGTGTTGGGATCGACGCTGCAAAGTGTGCTGAGATGCGCCATGGCAATGGCCACCAGCATGTTGAAGGCCACGACAGCTGCGGCACCACGCGTGAAGAGCCCGATGATGAGGGCCAACGGAGCGAGCACTTCGCCCACTACGGCGCCGTAGGCCAAGAAGCCGGGGAGCCCTTTCGCGGCGAGCATGCCCTGAAGGAAAGTGAGACCGCCGAGGAGTTTGGCCACGCCGTGGAAAAGTAGTAAACCGCCCGTGCTGAGACGGAGAATGAGGAGACCGAAGCTGTTGTTGCAAGAGGAATTGCAAGTCATGTTCTGTGTATTGTTTTTGAGGGTTGTGTATTGGGAGCAGAGTGGGGTGAGAGGGGTCGATTTTCGCATGGCTCGCTGGGAAAGACGCGAATCGCACCGCGGTCCTTGCCTTGGTTTGGCAGAACTCTCTCCTAGATGCGTTACAAAGTTAATGATTTGACGTGTGCGACAGCTACATTTAAGCAGAAAAAGTGCCCCCCAACGACGGAGAACGGTCGTTGAGGGGCAAACAATGTGGGGCATGAATGGTAACGAATCCTATACTTCGCAATTTTCTTTGTGTGTATAGCTGTTTTCGCACCTGTTTTCTTGCGAATTAGGTTAGTGTGCCTCGAGCCAATTGGCGCCATCGCCACATTCTGCCAGCAGCGGCACCCGCATGTGGAAAGCACGTTCCATTTCTTCGACCACAAGATGGCGAACGGGGTCGAGTTCGTGTTGCGGAACGGAAAAATTGAGTTCGTCGTGCACCTGCAAAATCATTTTGGTCTGCAATTGTTCCTCGCGGAGTCGGCGATCGATGGCGACCATGGCCACCTTGATGATGTCGGCCGCGGTGCCTTGGATGGGAGCATTCACGGCATTGCGTTCGGCATAGCCGCGGACGGTGGCATTGCGCGAATTGATGTCGGGCAGGTAGCGGCGGCGCTTGAATTCCGTGAGGATGTAGCCCCGCTCTTTGGCGCGATCGATGCACGTGTTCATGTATTCCTTGACCTTCGGGTAGGTTTCGAAATAGCTGTCGATCAGGCCTTTGGCTTCCCCGCGGGGGATGCTGAGACGTTCCGAGAGCCCGAAGGCCGAGATGCCGTAGATGATGCCGAAATTGGCCGTTTTGGCCTTGCGGCGCTCGTCGCGCGAGACCTCTTCGATGGGTTTGTGGAAGATGCGCGCGGCGGTGGCGGCGTGGATGTCGTGGCCGGCGTTGAAGTCGGCGATCATGTGCTCGTCGCCGCTGAGGTGGGCCATGATGCGCAGTTCAATTTGCGAATAGTCGGCACTGAAAAACGTACAGCCGTCGTCGGGCACAAATGCCTTGCGGATTTCGCGACCGTCCTCTCCGCGAACGGGGATGTTTTGCAGGTTGGGATTCGAAGATGAAAGGCGGCCGGTGGCTGTAACTGCTTGATTGAAAGAGGTGTGTACGCGGCCGGTGCGCGCGTTGATGAGCTTCGGCAGTGCATCGACGTAGGTGGAAAGGAGCTTTTTCAGGGCACGATGTGCCAAGATTTTCTCGACGATGGGGTGCTTGTCGCGCAGGGATTCGAGCACCTCTTCGGAGGTGGAATATTGTCCCGTCTTGGTTTTCCGTGCCTTGTCCGAGATTTTGAGTTCTTCAAAGAGCACGGTGCCGACTTGTTTAGGCGATGTGATGGTAAACTCATGCCCGGCCAGTGTGTAGACTTCCTCCTCGAGCGTGTGCAGTCTGGCGCGAAAGTCGTCGCCGGTCTGGCGAAGTGTTTCGGTGTCGAGGCGCACACCGTTTTGTTCCATGCGGGCGAGGACGGGCAGCAAAGGCATTTCGATTTGGGAAAACACGGAGGTCACGTCGCTCTCCGCCATCTTTTCGCGGAGCAGGGGGTAGAGGCGCAACGTGACGTCGGCATCTTCGCACGCATAGTCGCAGATTTCGGCGGGAGGCAGCTCGCGCATGTTTTTTTGTTGGCGACCCGTGCCGATGAGTTCCTCGATGTGGATGGTGCGGTAGTGGAGGAGCGTCTCAGCAAGGTAGTCCATGTTGTGGCGCTGTTCGGGTTCCACGACGTAGTGCGCCAACATGGTGTCAAAGAGTTCGCCTTTCACTTCCACGCCGTAGTGCGAGAGCACGGTGAGATCGTATTTCAGGTTCTGCCCCACCTTGATTTGTGCTTCGTTTTCGAAGAAGGGGCGGAAGGCATCGACATACTGTTGTGCTTCGGCAGCATCTGCCGGCACAGCCACATACCACGCCCGGTTTCCCTCGACGGCGAAGCTCATTCCCACCAATTCGGCGCTCATGGCCTCGATATTTGTGGTTTCTGTGTCGAATGATACGACGGAGAATGTCAACAAATTTCGGCAAAGTTCTTTTGCATCATTCAGATTCTCAATGAGAACGTATTGATGCTCGATGTCTTGAAGTGATTCATACGTGGGTTGTGCAGAAATTGTTGATAAGTTGCCCGATTCTGCGCTTTGCTCAGCGGCTTCGTTGGCGAACAAATCCGGTCCTTCGGTGCTCTTCGAGCGCGAGCCGGCGGCTTCTCCGAGAAAACGCTGAATGAAAGTGCGAAATTCGCAGGCTTCGAAGAGCGCCTTCAGCTTCTCTTTGTTCGGTTCGCGGCGTTTCATGGCCTCGAGATCCAATTCGACCGGGACATCCGTGACGATGGTGGCGAGAAATTTGGAGTTGCGAATGTCTTCCACGTGGTCGCTCACTTTTTGTCGGAGCGAACCTTTGAGTTGGTCGACCTTCTCGATGAGTTCCTCCACGCTTCCGAATTCCGCCAGGAGTTTGACGGCGGTCTTCGGCCCGACGCCGGGACATCCCGGGATGTTGTCGGCCGCGTCGCCCATGAGGGCCAACATATCAATGACCTGAGTGGGGTGGGCGAGTTCGTATTTTTGGCAGACGGCCTCCACGTCCAGTTTCTCCAGTCCGCTTTTTCCCGAAGAGGGTCGACACATCGTGATGCCGGGTCGCACCAATTGGGCATAATCCTTGTCGGGGGTGACCATCATCACCTCCAAACCGGCGGCTTGTCCCTGCAGTGCGAGCGTTCCGATGACATCGTCGGCTTCAAAGCCCCTCACTTCGCAAGTGACAATCCCATAAGCTTCGAGTATCTCTTTGATAACCGGCACGGCCCACTTGATTCCGGCCGGGGTCTCCTCACGTTGGGCCTTGTAGTCGGCAAACGCCTCGTGACGGAAGGTGCCTCCCGGCGGGTCGAAGGCCACTGCCAAGTAATCGGGCTGTTCGGTGCGGAGCAATTCCTCCAGGGTATTGACGAAACCAAAGACCGCGGAGGTGTTTTCGCCTTTGGAGTTGATGCGCGGCGAGCGAATCAGACCGTAATATGCACGGAAAATGAGTGCATACGCATCGAGAAGCATCAATTTCTGCATCTTTCTATCGTTTTGAGCTTCAAAAATACGCATTATAATCGGCACTTTGCTCGTTTTTTTGTACTTTTGTCGCGTAAATGCAGGACGTGGCTTTGGCTTGTTGGGCGAGGATCGACCGACGAGCCGGGCGGATGAACGTTGCGCCTGCATGTTTTCGAGAAAATGACTGAGCTTGAACGCATTAAACAGCCGATTGCCGAAGAGTTGACGCGCTATGTGCAGCTTTTCGACAGTGTTCTGACGCACGAAGAGGACTTCATGCGCCGGGTGCTGGACTATGTCCGCGGCAGAAAGGGCAAGATGATGCGCCCAATCTTGGTCTTGTTGTTGGCCAAAGAGCTGGGAACGATTGCCGAACCGACGCTTCATGCGGCCGTTTCGCTCGAGTTGCTGCACACTTCTTCCCTCATTCACGACGATGTGGTGGACGAAAGCGAAGAAAGGCGCGGAAAAGCCAGTGTAAGAAAGGTTTACGACAACAAAGTAGCGGTGCTGCTCGGCGATTACATGCTGGCAAAGACCCTAAGCCAGTCGGCTATGACGGGGCACATCGGCATTGTCGATGCCGTGGCGCGCCTCGGTGCGACGTTGGCCGAGGGCGAAATTTTGCAGCTCTCCCACGTAGAACAAGAAAGTTTCTCGGAAACCACCTATTTCAAGATCATTCATCGCAAAACCGGGGCGCTTTTCGAAGCTTGCGGGGAATTGGCGGCGCTTTCGATGCATGCCGATGCCGATTTCTTGCAGCGAGCACGCACTTTGGGCAGTTTGATCGGCGCAAGTTTCCAGATTCGTGACGACATCTTCGATTATTACGACGACGAAGCGATCGGAAAACCGCGGGGCAACGACCTTTTGGAGGGAAAATTGACCCTTCCGTTGATTTATGCGCTGAAAACTGATGCCGATCCCGAAGCACTGGCCTGCGCACAGCGGGTGAAGGCGATGGAATCCACGCCGGAAGACCGGGCTTTCCTCATCGATTATGCCAAAAGCCGCGGGGGAATTGCCCATGCCGAGGCGGTGATGGACGATTACCGCCGCCAAGCTTTGGAATTACTGGCCGGCTTTTCCAATCAAGAAGTGCGAGAAGCACTGCAAACCTACGTTGATTTTGTCATAGGGCGAAACGTTTGAGCGTTTCGCTCTATTTTTTTGCCCGGATTTGCGCCGGAAAGTTTTGTACGTAGGGGATAATTTTCTATCTTTGTCGAGAGATGATTGCTATAATCGGAAATAGAAATAATTTGCGTGATTGTTTTTTTGGTTAGATTGCGATTTGGGCAAGTAGTATTCTTGTGTTTGTTGCAGAAACTTACCAAGATTCACTCCGCAACCGGTGAGAAACCTCTCCTTTGCCCCGGCCTTTGCCGGACTGAAGGGGGCTTTGCAGCAATAGCAGCACGGCGGTGCCCCGTCGGCACGCGATTTCGCCCGAAATAAAGTATTCATTGATTCCTCGTCCCGATAAAGTTATGAGAAAACTCCTCTATCTCTTCCTCTTGGCCGCAGTTTACGCTTGTGACAGCAGTGATCCTGTGCCGGTTCCCCCTCATCCCGTCGAAAAAACGGACTCCCTCAAAACGGAGAAGCCGAAAGTTGATCCCGAAGCGGAACGAAAGCGCTGGCCAAGTAGCATGTTCACGCCGGCACCCGACACCCTTTTTGCAAAAGGCGAGGGGGTAGTGACTGCAGTGGGGGAGGTGCGCAATGTGCACCGCAGTGAACTCGAAGCTTTCTTCCGTCAGTCGTATTGGGCTAAGATGAGTTCGCGCTCTTTCTTGGAACAGGGCAAATTGGATCCCGATACGGTTTCCCCATGGGTGGGAACAGTTTACAATGGATTCTCGGTGGTGAAAGGAAAGCTGAAGGATTTTGTAAGTTTCGACGCTGATGCTTGCAATCAAGAGCAGGTTGTCACTTACGATGAACGGAGCAACGTGCTGACCATCCACCAAAAGCATGGCGAAACTCACCTGCAGATCGTTTATTTCTCCCCTTATCGTCTCGAAGCCGTGTACTTTAAGACGGAAAAAGGGAAGCGGCAACCTCTTGAGTGGGTGCGTTTTGCACCTTCTACGCTCGAAGAAATCTCGAAAGGCGTGTTTTTCGATGAGCCCTGCGAAGACTTCATAGAAGAAAAGTGAGTTTTGCGACGAAAATGCGCCGACTAAGAAAAGCTGCTTGGCGCTAAGTGCAAGTCGACAGCCCATGTAAAGAGCGATTAGTCGTGCTCCGAAAAGCCAACAACGCAAATCGCCTCCGGATGAAACCATCCGGAGGCGATTTTTTGTGTGTATCAAAACCCGAGTAGGGGAGTGGAAACGCAGTGTGGGGAGTGTGGGCGGAATTAGTAGTTGCCCTTGTTGTTGAACGGCGTGATGTCTTCGCCCACAATGGCAGAAGCCAGCAAATTGGCGAGGCGGCTCGTGCCGATACGGAAATGTCCTTCCTTAATATAGGCTTCGCCCAGCGTTTCTGCCACAATGGTGTAGAAATCCACGGCTTCATCGACCGTTTTAATGCCGCCGGCGGCCTTGAATCCCACCGTGCGACCGGTCAATTCGCGGTATTCGCGGATCGATTGGCACATGACGAGTGCTGCTTCCGGCGTGGCTGCGACTGCAACCTTGCCCGTGGAAGTCTTAATGTAGTCCGCTCCGGCGTACATCGAAAGGATAGAGGCCTTCTTAATGTCCGAGGCCTTCTTCAGTTCGCCCGTCTCCAGGATCACTTTCAGCGGATGTTCGCCGCAAACGGCCTTCATTTCTTCGATTTCATCGGCGCAGGTTTCGTAATCCCCGCTTTGGAAGGCGCCAACAGAGAGGACCATGTCGATTTCGTCCGCACCGTCTTTGAGTGCAAGCGCCGTTTCGGTCGTCTTTACCTCAATGAAGGTCTGCGAAGCCGGGAAACCTCCGCTGACACAAGCCACGCGAACGCCGTCGGCTTGGAGGTTTTGGCTCACCGTGCCCGCGAAATTCGGGTAAACACAGATGGTGGCGAGCGGCGGAAGGTCGGGATGTTGGTCGCTCCAACGGTTGACACTCTCCGTAAACCGCATCACATTCTCGTGAGAATCCGTAACGGTCAGTGTGGTCAGCTCAATAGTGGAGAGCAAAGTGCGGAGAACTTCCGGCGTGTTGTACTTTTCGCGGTGATTGGCCACGAGTTGACGCACCGCTTGCGCCACCTTTTCGTCGTCGAGCTCGAGATCGTACTTCGCAAAAGCCTGTTCGTAAATGCTCATTTCGTGGTTGTGCCCGTGTTCACAGCCACAATGGTGTTGTTCAGCCATATATTTTGTGGGTTGTGCCGTCACTGTTGTGCGGCGGTTGGATTATATATAATGTGTTCATGGTGTGCATTGCGCAGGAAGTGGGTCATTCCTTGTGGTGTGTGTCCATGGTGATGGTCACTGGTCCGTCGTTGAGCAGCGAAACCTGCATATCTGCACCGAAAACGCCCGTTTCAACGGCTTTTCCGGTCATTTGTTTCATTTGCTCCACGAAATATTCATAGAGTGGTACGGCGATTTCGGGGCGTGCTGCGCGGATGTAACTCGGACGATTGCCCTTTTTGTACGAAGCCATCAGTGTAAATTGGCTGACCACGAGCAATTGTCCGTCTACCTCGCAGACATTGCGATTCATCACCCCGTTTTCATCGTCGAAAATGCGGAGTGCCGCAATTTTTTTCACCAACCAATCGGCATCTTCCTGCGTGTCGATCGGCTCGATTCCCAAAAGAATCAAGATCCCTCTTCCAATTTTGCTGTGTGGCGCGCCGTCTATCTCGACAGCTGCGTGGGCCACGCGTTGAAGAACGACTCTCATATATGCAAAGTTACTGTTTTAATTCGGTTTCTTCGTGCAATTGTCGATAAATGTTCTCCCCTCGTTTCGCACCGAGCAGCGTTTGCAACTCCTCCATTGGGGCCTCTTTCACGCGTTTCACACTGCCGAAATGAGCAATCAGTTGCTTTTTCGTCTTTTCGCCCACGCCCGCCACGGCATCCAGGGCCGATGCCGCTTGTCGCTTCGAGCGTTGTTGGCGATGGAAGGTGATGGCGAAGCGATGCACCTCGTCTTGCATGCGAGTGAGGAGCTTAAATAGTTGACTGTCGAGCGCAATACTCACCGACACGGGGGGATTGCCGAACAGCATCTCGCGGGTGCGGTGTCGGTTGTCCTTTGCCAGCCCCGCGATGGGGATTTTCAGACCGAGACGGTCTTCCACAATCTCGCGAATAGCCTCCATTTGCCCGCTTCCACCGTCGGCAATGATTAGATCGGGGAGCGTTTCCCCTTCTTCGGCCAGTCGCGAATAGCGTCGTTCGACTACTTCGCGCATCGAGGCGTAGTCGTCCGGCCCCACCACCGTTTTAATATGGAACTTCCGGTAGAGTTTCTTGGCGGGCTTGAGCTTTTCGAAAACCACACAGGCCGCCACGGCATCTTCGCCCGAGATGTTGGAGTTATCGAAGAGTTCGATGCGCATCGGCAGGGAGGGCAGTCCCAATTGCGTCTGTATTTCCTTCATCAGCCGCACCTGTTTCTGTTCCGGATTGAGTTTTTCGGCTTGTTTGAGGCGATCGAACTTGTATTGCTTCACGTTTTGGCGCGAAAGATCGAGGAGCGTACGCTTTCCGCCCATTTGCGGTACCACCTGTTTGGCATATCCCTCGGGAAGTTCCACGAGGAAGGGGAGCACAATCTCCGGCGACCGAGACGAAAAGCGCTCGCGCATCTCCACAATGCCCAAGGCGAGGAGCGTTTCGTCGTTTTCATCGAGCTTTTTCTTGAATTCGAAGGTGAAAGACTGCGTGATGGTTCCGTTGACCACGTGCAGGAAGTTGATAAACGCGATTTTCTCGTCGCTTTCGATGGAGAAAACGTCGATATCATAGCTCACATTCGACACCACCTCCGATTTCGCGCGGAAGTTCTCCACCAGATCATACTTCTTTTTCAGCGCCGCCGCCTCCTCAAATCGGAGTTGTTCGGCAAGCGTCGCCATCTCTTCGCGCAGTTTCTCCGCCACTTCGCGCGTGTGTCCTTTGAGAATTTCGCGACAGGCTTCGATATTGCGCAAGTAGTCCTCGTGCGATTGTTTGCCGAGTACGCAGGGACCGGCGCATTTGCGGATGTGGTAATTCAGGCACAGGTCGTATTTCCCCGATTTCACCCCTTCTTCCGTCATCGGTTGGTGGCAAGGCCGCGGATGGTAGAGGCGTTGGCAGAGATCCAGGAGGGCATACATGGTCGGCAGGTGGCTGTACGGCCCGTAATAGGTGGCACCGCGGCGTTCGCGGTGGCGCGTTTTGAAAACACGGGGGAGGTATTCGTTCGAGATGGCAATATAAGGATAGGTCTTGTCGTCTTTGAGCAATACATTGTAGCGCGGCTTGTATTGCTTGATGAGCGAATTTTCGAGCAGGAGGGCATCTTCCTCCGAATTCACCACCGTGTAGGTGATGTTTCGGATCTTCGAAACGAGCAGTGCCGTCTTTCGGCTTTGTTGCTCCTTGTTGAAGTACGAAGAAACGCGACGCTTCAAGTTTTTGGCCTTTCCGACGTAGATAATCGTCCCTTCGTCGTCATAATATTGGTAGCTCCCCGGCTTCTCGGGGAGGTTCTGTACGATGCCTTTGAGGTGCGCTTCGAGTGCCTCGCGTTCTTCTTTTGTCATGTTTGTGGGAGTAGAGTCGTTGTGCCCGTTGGGGGCGGTAACGCGTGGGGTGGTGCGATGAAAACGGGACGTGTTGTCGCGCGTCGGCGAAACACGTCCCGATACTTGGGCGGGGGTTAATTATAGAGCGTGAGCAACGTGGTCAGCTCCGCTTTGTTGCCCAGGAACTCTCTACCTTCGAGTCCTTCCATGCGGAGCTCAATGAGGAAATTGACGTAGATTTTCTTCACGCCGAAGGATTCGACGAGGTCGATGGCCGCTTTCATCGAACCGCCCGTGGCGAGCAAATCATCGTGGATGAGTACCACGTCATTGGGCGAGAAAGCGTCGGTGTGAATCTCGATGACGTCTTCGCCATATTCCTTGGAATAGGTCTGTGTGCGTGTGTCGCCCGGAAGCTTTCCGCGTTTGCGGCACATGACAAAGCCGGCACCGAGTGCGTCGGCGAGGATGCCGCCCATAACGAACCCGCGGCTCTCGATGCCCACCACTTTGGTGATGCCTTTGTCGGCATATAGGCGCACCAATTCCTCACGCATTTCCTTTAGGCAGGTGGCGTTTTTGAAGAGGGTGGAGACGTCCTTAAATTGGATGCCGGGCTTGGGAAAATCGGGAATGTTTCGCAGGTGCGCGAGCAACAATTCTTTTTTCATAAAGCGCTGATATTGGGATTGATATTTGTTGTTTGTTTCACGTGGAACGCAGGTTGAAACGCCGATTTTGGCCGATTTCATCGAGAAATGGGGGCGCCTGCGTCGAAAGAGCCCGAGGGGGTTGAAGTAAAGGTGCAGCCGGTCGAGCTAAGTGGCTGAAAAGGCGGCAGGCACTCGGTGAAATCGCCGAGCAGGTTCCCGCTCGCCGAGAGCTCAGCGGCCCATGAGGACCAAAAGCACCGAAATGTCCGAGGGCGAAACGCCCGGGATGCGCGAAGCCTGAGCCAAGGTTTCGGGGTCGATGGCCGAGAGTTTCTGACGCGCCTCCGTGGAGAGTTGCGTCAGTGCGTTGTAGTCGAAACGACCTCGGATTTTTAGATCCTCGAGTCGCTGCATTTTGTCGGCCAATTGTCTTTCGCGTGCAATGTATCCGTCGTATTTGATGAGCACCTCGGCCGCCTCGATCGTTTCGTCTCGATCGGTGTCGAGAAGTTCGAGCGGTTGGAAAAAAGCATCGACCGCTTGCACCTCGCGCAAGGCTTGGAAGTCGGACAAACTTAGCTCCGGTCGCGCGATGAGTTCGAACAATTTTGCGCCGTGTTTCAGCGTTTGCGAACCTTTGCGCTCAAGGAGCGCGTTGACCTCCGTCGGTTTGAGGTGAGTGGTGCGGGCCGCCTCGAGCAGTGCCCCGATGGCATTTTGTTTTTGGCGGAAGCGTCGGCAACGTTCGGGTGTTGCCGTGCCGAAACGTTCGGCATAAGGTGTGAGTCGCGCGTCGGCGTTGTCTTGGCGCAGGAGGATGCGATACTCGGCGCGCGAGGTGAACATGCGATAAGGCTCGTCCACGCCTTTCGTCACCAAGTCATCGATGAGTACCCCGATGTAAGCTTCGTCGCGGCGCAACGTGAAGGACGAATTCCCCGCGCAACGCAGTGCAGCATTGATACCTGCCACGATGCCCTGGCCCGCCGCCTCCTCGTAGCCGGTGGTTCCGTTGACCTGTCCGGCGAAGAACAGACCGCCCACTCGCTTCGATTCGAGCGTGTGGTGCAGTTGAGTCGGCGGGAAGAAGTCGTATTCGATGGCATAGCCCGGACGATAGACGCGCAGATCGCGGAAGCACGGAATTTGTTTCAGGGCTTCGATCTGCACATGCATCGGCAGTGACGAGGAAAAACCGTTCAGGTAAAGTTCGTTGGTGTCGATGCCTTCGGGTTCGAGAAAGAGGGGATGCGAGTCGCGCCCGGCGAAAGTGACCAACTTCGTTTCGATCGACGGACAATAGCGCGGACCGATGGATTGGATCTGTCCGTTGAAGAGCGGCGAATCCTCCAATCCCGATCGCAACACGCGGTGCACTTCGGGATTCGTTTCGCACGTCCAGCAGTGAAGTTGGGGCAGGGGGCGATGATCGGAGACGAAAGAAAAACGATGGAAGTCGTTTTCGCCCGGTTGAATCTCCATTTCATCGAAGTGCACCGAGCGCGCATCGATGCGCACCGGGGTGCCGGTTTTCATGCGTTGGTGCTCGATGCCCAAGTCCGCGAGCGAAGCGGTGAGAAACGTCGAGGCCGGTTCGGCGCAGCGCCCGCCGGCCACCGTTTTGCGTCCGATGTGCATCAGCCCGTTGAGGAAGGTGCCGGCCGTGATCACGATGGAAGGCGCGCGAAACTCCGCTCCCCAGATGGTTCGCACGCCGCAGGCTTGGCCGTCGCGGGTGAGAATTTCGGTTACCTCGTCTTGCCAGATGTCCAGTCCGTCGGTGTTTTCAACGCGTCGGCGCCATTCGCCGATGAAGCGGATGCGGTCGCACTGCGCGCGCGGACTCCACATGGCCGGTCCCTTCGATCGGTTGAGCATGCGAAACTGCACGGCGGTGGCATCCGTCACTTCGCCCATTTGTCCGCCCAGTGCGTCGACCTCTCGGACGATCTGTCCTTTGGCAATGCCGCCGACGGCCGGATTGCAGCTCATTTGGGCTATTTTGTTCATGTCCATCGTGATCAACACCGTGCGTGCACCCATGCGTGCTGCGGCACTTGCCGCTTCGCATCCGGCGTGTCCGGCACCGATCACAATGACATCATAATGAAAAGTCGTATCCATAACTATGCAAAGATAATGATTTCACGGCAGACGGCGGACGGTGCATGTGGCGGCGCCCCTCTACGAAAAAGCCCCTCTGCGCACCGAAAGTAGCGGCTGCGCAAAGGGGAGAGGTTTCGCCCGTCGATGAAATCGGGCTTTCTGTGCTTCGAAGGGGATCGCGAAGCGAGCGAGTGGGCGGAGAAAAGTTTTTGTGCTCAGAGTCCAAATTTTTCGTTGAGCTCCGCACAATCAGACAAACGGCCGTCTATGATGGCCACAATGTCGGTTTGCGCGCGAATGCACAATTGGTCTTTCGCATAGGAAGCGTCGGTTGCCGCACGCGCCTCGTCGGCACTGCGCACGATGTCCTGGTGAAAGACGTAGCGCAATCCACGTTTCTCGATGGCCAAGCGCACTTCGAAACGATCGCGCGGACGCAGCGAGCGTTTGAACTTGATTTCGGCCTGCGCCACGACGACATCGATGCCGCGGCGATGCAAGTCTGCAAATTCTACGCCGCGCGATTCGATGAACTCGTGGCGACACACTTCGAAATAGTGCAGGTAGTTGGCATTGTTCACAATGCCCTGGATGTCGCATTCGTAGTCACGAACACGCATCGGGAAGGAGAAAATGAATTCCATATCGTAGCGTTTTATTTTCGGGGAGTTCTAACGGAGTATTCGGTGAGCCGCGCCCACCGTGGGCCGAAAGCATTTCGTTCGACACGTGTTGTAGACCGAAGTCGGGAGCGAACGAAACATAGCGGCGGGACAAAACGGGAAAATGGGGAACTTTGGGAGAAAACACGCCCGTTATTTTTCGAAATCCGGGCGTTTTTTCGGCGCACCTCCCATCCCGGTCCCATTTTAGCCCGGCGGGGCGCGCAGTGCGGGCGAGGGCAGTGCGACGATTGGCGCAAACCATCGACTGAAGGTGGAGGTGCCGACCCGTTTGTGCGGAGATGGTTCGGCGGAGGGCGGACAAACGTTGGTGCAGCGGGAGGATGCGGCACCTTTTCCATAGGCACGACGATTAGCGGGGCGCGGCCTGCATGAAGTAGGCACCGAAGCGACAACGCAAACAATCTTTGCGATCGCAATAGTGCTGTTTCAATTGCAACAAGGCCTGTGAGTCGGCAGCGTGTCGCGCGGTGATTCCCGCTTCTTGCCATGCGCGCACGGTGGCATTGGATTCGGGACGGAGCTGCTCGAGCCATTCGAGAGCCCGCTCGGCGCGTTCGTCGTCATGGTGCGCGCGGGCATAGGCAAACAGGGTCGGGATGACCGCATTGATGAAGAGCAGGTCGATCGAGGTGCGCGAAAGACAAGTCGCCCGCCTTTTTTCGTTCGGTTGCCTCTGTTTTTCGGAAGCCGACAGCGTTGCACCGTTTTTTTCTTCCTTCCCGGCGTCGGAATCGATGGAATCGGCGTTTTTTAGCTCAATGGCGTTTTTTGAATTGTCAATGTCTTTCGCTGTTTTCCCCACCTTTTCACCGAATGTGTAGTGCGTTTCCCAATAGGGTAGTGTATTGAAAATGAAATGCTTGCGCAAGTCGTCCAACGCCTCGCACTCTCTCACGGCGGCAAAGGATAAATGCCCCGATACGTAGAGTGCAGCCATTTGAGCAAGGCGCACGTGCGGAAAATTCTGCGGACGAAGCCTCAGAAAACGCCATTCTTTCGGTGAAATCGGGGAGATTATGAATTTCTGTCTCAAAAAGTGATATTCTTTTTCGAGTCGGCAGAAATGTTCGTCGCGTTGCGTGGGTTGCAACAAAGCGGGATCGAGAAGTCCGGCTTGGCCGAAAAAGAGTGCTTCTATCTGGAAAGCGTCGTCTCGGTGCTTGGCCATGTGTTGCGGATCGAGGGTTGCGGCCCAAAGTTGGAAGGCCTCGGCGTTTTTCCCGAAGCCGAAGGCTCGCGCCAGGGTGATAAAGAAGGTGCGCTCCCAATCTCCCGCCGTTTCGCGGAGCCAATGTGAGATACGTTCCGTTTTCTGTTCGAGGCGCTCGACAGTGAGTGCACCGAGCCATGATTTTTGTGCGAAGGGTTCGATGTTTCCGATGATTTCTCGGCATGCAGGGTAGTGAGGTGCCGTGCTCAAGGCTTCGAACTGCGCGGTCAGCTTTTCGGGTACCGCCATTTCCCACTGGGGCAAGGTGCGTCCGCTCGCCGTTTTGACGGGGCAATCGGCCATGCGTACCACATGCAGCACAACATTGTTGTAGTTTTCGTCGGTTTCGTGGCCATGTCGATACCAATCCGACGAGCGATCGTGGATTTCGATGTTGCCCACCCAGAGTTGTCCGTCGATTTTGATTTTGGCATTGAAAAAATCGGGACCGGCATCGTGGTTGTGCAGTCCCGTGTCGATGATTTCGAGCGGGAGACCGTCGGTCGTGCGCATCGGCTCGGGGAGAAAGAACCGGTGCTGCCAGGCATAATGTAAAAGAGCTTCCATGGTGGTGCGCGTTAGTGAGAAACGGCGGCGGACAGGTGCGGTGAAAAAAAACAGATGCCCGTTCGATGTGTACAAAAGTAGGACATTTTGTGCGAAAGTCCAAAAGACGTTTCATTTTGCCCGATTTCATCGAGAGCGTATCGGCGTTCGGTGGTCGGAAAGCACGGTACGCGGAGTGTATGACGCGCTTTGCTTCTGATTATCAGGGGGCGAGCGCGGTGAAAAAAAGCGTGTTGCGAATCGCAATAGTCCGTGGTAATTTGTATTTTTGCACGAGAGCGCGTCTCGTCTTAGCGTCGAAACCCCATTTCGACGCAGTCGGTGCGTGCACATCGCGATCTTTTCAAAGCAATCCTACCCATCATTTGCATTATCACTCAAGTGTGAAATGAAACAATTCAAACTCCTCAACAACGTCGTGGGTTGGTTGGTCTTCTTAGTGGCCGCCTTCACCTACGTATCCACGGTCGAGTCGTCAGCATCGTTCTGGGACTGTCCGGAATTCATCACAACGGCCTATCGATTGGAAGTGGGTCACCCGCCCGGAGCGCCCTTCTTCATGCTCACGGGCAAGTTCTTTTCGCTCTTTGCCTCGGGTCCCGAGCAAGTAGCCTACTGGATCAATGTGATGAGTGCCCTGCTCTCGGCCTTCTGTATCCTGTTCTTGTTCTGGAGCATCACGCATTTGGCGCGTAAGTTGCTCTGTACCGACGGCATCGTCGAAACCGTGGGACAAACGGTGACGATTTTGGCCTGCGGCTTGGCCGGTGCTTTGGCCTACACGTGGAGCGACACGTTCTGGTTCTCCGCAGTGGAAGGCGAAGTCTACGCCTATTCGTCGATGTTCACGGCTTTGGTGTTCTGGCTCATCCTGAAGTGGGAAGACAACGCGGATTCACCGCACGCCGATCGCTGGATTGTGCTGATTTTCTACCTCACCGGCTTGTCCATCGGCGTGCACTTGCTCAATTTGCTGTGCTTGCCCGCCATCGTCTTGGTCTACTATTACAAGAAATGGCCCGACGCCAATTTGAAAGGTTCGCTCATTGCCCTCGTTCTCAGCGTGATTCTTGTGGCCGCCGTGCTCTATGGTGTGGTTCCCGGCATCGTGAAAGTGGGCGGTTGGTTCGAGTTGTTCTTCGTCAACTTGGTTGGTTTGCCGTTCAACAGCGGTATGATCATCTACATCCTCGCCTTGATTGCGGTGGTGAGTGCCGCTTTGTGGTCGACCCTCCAAAACAATCGTACACTCAGCGTCGCGCTTTACGTTGCCAGTGTGGGCATGTTGGGCATTCCGTTCTACGGCAAAGGCTATGTTACGCCCCTGTTGCTCGGTTTCTTTGTGCTGGCAGTGCTGGCTCTCCTCCTGAGCTGGAAGAAAAAGGGCCAATTTGTGGTGCGCAAACGCGCGCTCAACACCTCGCTGCTCTGCATGTTGATGCTCATGATCGGCTATTCGTCCTACGCACTCATCGTGTTGCGCTCCACGCAAAACACGCCGATGGACCAAAACTCGCCCGAAGACATCTTCTCGCTCGGCACTTACCTGAACCGCGAGCAGTATGGTCAGAAACCCCTCCTCTATGGTGAGGCCTTTACCTCGCAAGCTGTGGGTTACGGCAAGGAGGAAAGCGTGCAGCGTCACGAGAAGAAAAATGCGAACGAGTCCGACAAATATGACATTGTCGAGGTAAATGGCCAACCCGTTTACCCTTCTGAACAAAAAATGCTCTTCCCTCGCATGTTCTCCCGCGCCCATGCCGGTCTTTACCAGCAATGGTTGGGCGGTATCGACACGAAACCGGTGGATGTGCACGGAGAATACGACGGCCAATCCTACGATTTCACCGGCGAGATGCCTTCGCAGTGGGACAACCTCCGCTTCTTCCTCTCCTACCAGGTGAATTTCATGTATTGGCGCTACTTTATGTGGAATTTTGCCGGCCGTCAGAACGACGTACAAAGCTACGGTGAGCTCGATCACGGCCAGTGGATCACCGGTATCCCCTTCATTGACAACGCCCTCTACGGCGATCAGTCGAAGCTCCCCGCCGATCTGCGCGAAAACAAGGGACACAACGTGTTCTACTGCCTGCCCTTGTTGCTCGGACTCCTCGGCATGTTCTGGCAAGCCTACCGCGGAAAGAAAGGCATCCAGCAGTTCTGGGTTGTCTTCTTCCTCTTCTTCATGACCGGTTTGGCCATTATCCTCTATTTGAACCAAACCCCGAGCGAACCGCGCGAACGTGACTACGCCTATGCGGGCTCTTTCTACGCCTTTGCCATATGGATCGGTTTGGGCATCGCGGCCATCGTCGAAGGATTGCGCCGTTTCGGCAAATTGCCCCATCTTGCCTCCGCCGGCATCGCTTCGGTCATCGCCTTGGCGGTACCTTTGCAGATGGTCAGCCAGACTTGGGACGACCATGACCGCTCCGGTCGCACCGCCGCCCGCGATTTTGGTTTGAACTATCTCTATTCGCTCGATGAAAAGGGCGATCCCGTCATCTTCACCAACGGCGACAACGACACCTTCCCCCTGTGGTACAACCAAGACGTGGAAGGTCATCGCACCGACGCCCGCGTTTGCAACCTCTCCTACCTGCAAACCGACTGGTATATCGATCAAATGCGTCGTCCGGCGTGGAATAGTCCCTCATTGCCCATCACTTGGAAGCGTTGGGAGTACGTTGACAACATGGGACACGACATGTTCTTCATCAAACCCGAGGCGAAAGAGCAGCTACTCCAGCTCAAACACGATTTCCAAGCCGAGGGCAAGAAGGACGATCCGTTCGAACTGAAATACATCATCGACAATTTCGTGCGTAATCCCGAGATTGGCTTTGTGCCCACCGACTCCATTGTCATGACCGTGGACAAAGCCGCCGTATTGCGCAGCGGAATGAAGCTCCCCCACGGCAAGGACAGCATCCCCGACAAGATGTTTATCTCGCTTCGCGGCAAGCGCATCCTCACCAAGAGCGAGATGATGGTCTACGAAATGCTGGCTCACCACAATTGGACCCGTCCGCTCTACATGAGCACCACACTCGGCGGCGACAACCAGGCCGGTTTGGACAACTACTTGATGCTCGAAGGTTTGGCCGCCCGTGTCACGCCCTTCAAACTCGGTGACAGCGGTGTAGACACCGAACGCATGTACGACAACTTCATGAAGAAGTTCCGCTACGGCCACATTGCCGATCCGAAAGTCTACGTCGATCAAACCGTGATGCGCACCTGCTACACGCACCGCATGCGTTTCGCCCAGTTGGCCCAGCAGTTGATCAAGGAAGGCAAGCGCGACAAAGCCCTGAAGGCCTTGGAAAAATGCGAACAAGTGCTGCCTCAGCGTCAAGTGCCCTACGAAGTGTGGTCGCTCGGCATCGATTCGAAGACCGGTCTGCTGATGATGCCCGAATGCTACCGCGAGTTGGGCCAGACCAAGCAGGCCGAAAGAATCTTGAAGGCCGTGGCCGATCGTTCGCTGGCCTATTTCGACTGGTACAACAGCTTCTCCGAAAGCCGTCTCTCGTCGATGTCCGGCGACATCATGCAGCAGTATCAAATCTTGGGCATGGCCATCGAAGGTTTGCAGAAGTGTAAGTCACCGCTTGTCGGCGTCTACACCAAGCGCATCGACCAGTTGCAGCGCACCACCGCCGGCCATGTGCTCATCTCCGCGATGAATGCGCGTCGTGCCGCTGCTGCTGCCCCCGGCAATGGCGGTGAAGACGAAGGAGACGGTGATTTCTAACTTCACGCTCCGCGCATGATCATCGAACAACCCGCCTTTTTTCTCCGTTGGCTCTATCCCCACGCCCTGTGGCGGATGGATCCTTCGGAGCGCGCGGTCTACCTCACGTTCGACGACGGCCCCATTCCCGAAGTCACCCCCTGGGTGCTCGATGTCCTCGACCGCTACGGCGTGAAGGCCACGTTCTTCATGGTGGGCGACAACATTCGCAAGCATCCCGCCGAGTTTGAAATGGTGAAAGCCCGCGGTCACCGCTTGGGCAACCACACATTCAACCACATCAGCGGTCATCTGCACGGCATCGGCTCGTATGTGCGCAACGTCGAGCAGGCCAATCAGTATCTGCACACCGATCTGTTCCGTCCGCCCCACGGCTGGATGAAGTGGAAGCAGTATTTCGCCATCCTTCGCCACTACAAAGTCGTGATGTGGGACGTTGTAACCCGCGACTACTCCAAGCGGCTCAACGCCGACGAGGTGTTTGCCAACGTGCGTCGCTATGCGCGTCCCGGAAGCATCATCACTTTTCACGACAGCCTGAAGAGCATCGACAAACTCCGCACGGCACTGCCGCGATCCATCGAGTGGTTGCTGTCCGAAGGCTACACCTTTAAGGTCTTCGATTGAGGAAGTCTCCGGTGAAATCGTCCATTTCGTAGGCAGCGCGCCTGCTCAGCCCCTCTATGAGGCGGAAATGCGACAAGCTCTCCAAACTGCACGAACGGGCACGGCGAAAGTCCGCACACCGCTTGCGCTTCTGTGCCGCAAAGTCCGCAGCCTTCGCCGCAAACACCGCCGTTTTGGGCCGAAACACGGGGGCTTTTTCGCCAAACTCCCCAAGAAACCATTCGCAATGTCCGATTATCGTATTGCTCACTCCTACATCAAAGCCGAGGCCCGCCGCCTCGGCTTTTTTGCCTGTGGACTTTCGTCCGCCGAACCCATGGACGCCGCACATGTCGCGCGCCGTGAGCGTTGGCTCGCCGAGGGTTGTCACGGCGAGATGAGCTATTTGGCGCGCAACGAGGAGAAACGCCGCGATCCCCGCTTGTTAGTCGAGGGCGTGCGCACCATTGTGTCCGTCGCGCTCAACTATCACACGCCCGATCCCCTCGGTGCCGACGGCCGTCCGCGTCGTTTGTCCATTGCCCGCTATGCCCGCGGTCAAGACTACCACGAGGTGATGAAATCGCGTCTTTTTGCGCTCCTCAACACGCTGCGTGCGCACTACGAAAGTGCCGGCGGTGCGGACGCCGAGGCTGTCTTTTCGACCGCGCGCGCCTTCACCGACACCGCCCCTGTGGACGAACGCTACTGGGCTTGGCGCTCGGGGCTGGGATGGATCGGGAAAAACACGCAACTCATCATTCCCGGTGCCGGCAGTCGCTTCTTCTTGGGCGAACTCTTCCTGCCTTTCGCCGCCGATGCCTATGATAGTCCGGTGGAATCGCAGTGCGGCACCTGCGATCGCTGCTTGCGTGGCTGTCCCACCCAGGCTTTGAGCCGAGAACTCGGTCTCGACGCGCGCAAATGCCTCTCTTATCTCAGCATCGAGTACCGCGGCGAGACGCTCCCCGAAGGCACCGGCCACAAACTGGGGCACATGTTCTACGGTTGCGACCGCTGCACCGACTGCTGTCCGTGGAATCGGCTCTCCGTCCCCACCGATGTGGCGGAATTCTACCCCTCTGCGGCCTTGGCGGCCATGTCGCGCGACGATTGGCGCGGTCTTACGGTCGAACAGTACCGCACGCTCTTCAAAGGCTCAGCCGTGAAGCGCGCGAAGTACGAGGGCTTGATGCGAAACATTCGGGCGGCTTTTCCTCCCTCGCCTGCCGAAGAAACGAAATCGGAGTCCGAGCGTTAAATCTCCACATCGTCGCAATGCACCCTCCCGTCGCTTTGGAGCTCGTTGGAGACTTCAGACGGGTATTGGCCTATCCTTGATCGGAAAAAGCGCATACGCGCAAAAAAATAATCCCCTCGCAACCGGAGTTGCGAGGGGATTTGCTGTTTACTGCCGATTGTCGGCGCAGATTAGTCGGCGATCAGTTTGAATTCGGCCGCCGAAGCGAAGTCTTGTCCGTTTTGGCTCGAAAGCGCCTTGAAGCGGATGTAGCGCGCGCGTACCGGTTGGGCGAAATCGACGCGCTGTTGCTTCGAACCGTTGGGGAAGGTGCCCTTGGCGATGGGCGAACCCCATTCCTTGCCGTCTTGGCTCACGTAGATCTCGTAGTCTTTGATCCATCCGTTTTGACCGCTTTGGCGCGGAACGTAGACAAAACCCTTCATGAGTTTCGTGCCGTTGGCGTCAAAGTCCACCCAGTGGGGATATTGTGCCACGGTGACGGAGTACATCGTGTGCCAGAAAGTCGAAGGATCGTTGTCGACGATGTGTTCGATGCCGTTGTCACCGGTTTCCTGGCTCGAGCAGAAGAGCACGCTCAGGGGCACGTTTTCGATCTTATGGAAGGTTTGTGTGGCCACGGCAACCTTGTTGTCCTTGTACCAAGCTTCCACCTTGCCGCCTTCGCGCAGATTGACGGGTGCCTTATATTCCTGCGGCTTTCCACCGTTGACGCGGTAGACGATGGCGCGTTTGGCATAAGGTGTGGTGAAAGTGAGTAGTCCGTTGATGTCGCGCACCATGGCAATGGGGCGTTCTCCGGCGGGCGTTACCTTGGTCACAGCCGCAGTTTGGCCGTTCGTCACGGGGCGAATGAGGAAACCGAAGCGATAGCCCTCACCCGGCACACAATCAGGCTTGAGCGGACCGCCTTGTCCACAGCTGTTGCCGCCGAGTCCCGCCACTTTCGCATCGAGGTGGAGGTGTGTGGCGGTGGATACGGGCAATTGGTAGGGATGCGCCGCGCCCATCAGTTCAAGTGCGCTCCAAGGCAGTGCAGATGCGCTCATCAGGCCGTCGGCCACGAAGGCGGCGCCGTTGCCTTGGGCGTCGGTGAGTGCGCACCAGCGCACATCCTCGCGGTTGCCCATCGATTGGGGCTTGGGCAGCATGATATCCTGCTCACCCACGAGGCCTTCGTGCTCTTCGACGAACTGTCCCGTCTTGCGGTCGCGGTAGTTGTTCACCGGGCCACGGCCGTAGTAGGCAAAGCGGTTCAATTCCTTCGGCAGTTCCATGGCGTAACCGATGCGCGGGAGCTGTACGCTCGGTTGGTTCGAGGTGATGTAGCTTTGGAGCTCGACACTGCCGTCGGGATAGACGGTGTAGATCTGATTGGTGGTGAATTTGAAATCATCGGGGCCGAAAGGCTTCGACTTGTCGTCCACAATCTTGTAGACCGTCTCGGGATTGCGGTCACGGTTGGAGTAGTAGTCACGTCCGCCGTAGGGTGCTTGACTTTCGACGGTGAAGCTGAGGCGCAACGTGCCGTCTTTCGTGAGCTGCTGCGCGAACGCGGTGGCTTTGTCCTTGAGATTGTGCAGACCGAGCTGGGGCCAGCGATAGTCCATCCAGTTGTCGTTGTCGGTACGGGCGCGGAAGGCATCGAGCTTGGGACCAAATCCGGGTTTGATGACCGCTTGTCCGCCATAGTTGAGGGAGTAGAGGCGACCGGTGAGCTTATCGAAGGCCATTTCGTAGCCCTTTCCGCTCACCTTCACGAGATTGCCTTCCACCTTCGGCTGTGCCACGCGACCTTGTTGCGCGGAAGCGACAGAAGGAGCGGGCGCGGCTTCGCTCACGGGAAGTTGTTCTTCCATTTGCACGTAGCCCTTGTCGGCCCACGGTTGCTTTTCGGCGAGCAAGAACTGAATCTTCACGAAATACTCCTTCGTCGGGTCGAAACGGTAGTTGCCGTAGTCGAGCGTGTAGGTTTTCCGTTCGCGGGGTCCGAGGGTGAGGCGCGTTTCGGTGAGGGGGCGATTCACTAGTCCCTCCACGGGGCGACCGTCAGCGTAGAGCGACCAGCGAATGTCGTAGCCGGCGAGATTGGTGAAGTAGTTCTTGTTGAAGATCTCGATGCGTCCGGCGCGCGTGTCCACGCCGGTCACGCCCACGTTCTGATACACCTTCTTGATCTCGTAGTATTGTCCCTTCGGCGTGAGGTCGGGGCGCATTACCCCGTTCATGCAGAACATACCGTCGTTGGGTTTGTCGCCGAAGTCGCCGCCGTAGCCCCAATAGCGTGTGCCATTGGGCGTATAGTTGTAGATGGCTTGATCCACCCAGTCCCATATGGCGCCGCCGACGAAGTAGTTTGTGCTTTCGATGGCTTTCCAGTAGTCAATCAAGTTGCCTACGGCGTTGCCCATGGAGTGGGCGTACTCCGAAACGTGGAACGGATATTTGATCCCCTTGTCCGTTCCCTGCACGGCATAGTTCATCCAACCGATCGAGGGGTACTGATTCGAGCCCATGTCCACGATATTGTTGTTGCGCTCGTATTGCACCGGTCGACTCTTGTCGAATTCCTTGATGGCGTTGTAGGCATCGACGAAATTCTTGCCCGGGCCGGCCTCGTTGCCCAAGCTCCAAATGCACACCGAGGGGTGGTTCACGGTGGCATGCACCATTTCGAGGTTGCGTGACACGTGTTGGTCGCGGAATTCCGGCACATGACTCAGCGATTCTTTGCCGTAGTAATATTCGTGGCTCTCGATGTTGCACTCGTCTTCGAGGTAGATGCCATATTTGTCGGCCAGGTAGTACCAATAAGGATCGTTGCTGTAGTGGCTGTTGCGGACGTGGTTGATGTTGGCGCGCTTCATGAGCATCACTTCGTGCTCCATTTGCTCGCGTGTGATGGCATGTCCGCGCTCGGGGTTCGTCTCGTGGCGGTTGACGCCCTTCATCTTGATGGGCTTGCCGTTGAGATAATAGTAACGTCCCGCCTTGCCGAATTCATCGTCCGCGGCGGCCGTTTCTTTGATCTCGATTTTGCGGAAACCTACCACCGTCGAGAAGGTTTCGAGCACTTGATTTTTCGCGTCCTTCAGCTCTCCCAAGAGCACATAGCGCCAGGGCGCCTCGGCGCTCCACTTCTTCACGAGTGCGCCGGCTTGGAGCACCACTTTGGCTTCGGTTTCGCCGTTCTTGTTCACGGCAACGGGCACCGAGGCCTCCGCACCTTTCACAGGCGTAGTGGCTTCGCCGTAGAGGGCTTTCTCGTAGAGTTTGTAGTCCACGCGCAGGCCTTTGACGTCCTTCTTGGTGAGGTTGGCCACCGAAGCGGTGATGTTGAGCGAAGCGTTCACAAAGTTCGCGTCGAAGTCGGGAATGGCCACCACGTCGCGCACTTGCACCTTCGGTTTCGCCGTGAGAGAGACGGTGCGGAAGATACCCGGGAGGCGGAACATGTCTTGGCTTTCGAGGAACGAGCCGTCGCTGTTGCGATAGACCTCAACGGCCACCGTGTTCTCGCCTTTCACGAGATAGGGGGAGATGTCGAACGAAGCGAGGTTGCGCGAGTTTTTCGAGAAACCCACGTAACGGCCGTTGATATAAAGGTAGAAGAAGGAATCGACGCCGTCGAAATTGAGGTACACCTCGCGGCCGGCCCACGCTTCGGGCACAGTGAAGGTGCGACGATAGGAGCCTACCTCATTGCGAAACTTGTAGGTGGTCCAATCTTTGTTGGGTTCGCGCATCACGCCTCCCTTCCAGTCGCCGACGGCCACGTGGTGTTGGAAGATGACTCGCTGGTTGGAATAGACCGGCATGCCGTATTTCTGCGTGCCGTCCTTTTGAATGCCGACCACATTCCAGTTCATGGGCACTTGCACCTTGTCCCATCCGGAAACGTTGTAGTTGGTTTTGTAGAAATCTGCGGGACGTTCGGCGGGATTGGCCACCCAGTGGAAGCGCCATTCGCCGTTGAGGCTTTTCCAGTAGGTAGAAGATTCGGGTAAAACGTCGAGTGCTTGTTTCTCGTCGGCGAAGGAGAAGAACCAAGCGTGGGGGCGCTCCTTGTTGAGCGCGGGCTGTGTGGGATCTTCCCACTCTTTGCCGGTGGGAGCCGTTACATTGCGATCGTAACGAAAGCCGGGCATCGGGCGATTGTCGGCTTGCGCTACAGCACAAGAGAGCAGTGCGGCCAACAAGAGCGCATGGGGTGTTTTACTATTCATGAGAAGTGGAAATAGGTATGAGAGTTAATGTGGCAAATATCGGAAAAAAAAACGACTTCCGTGCTCGGAAGTGTATATATTCGAGGTAGATATGACAAAATCGACCCTTTGCATCGCGACAGGTGGAAAGAAAGGCTTGTGGCGCACCACTGTACGCACCGCATTTCGCTGGGTACAAAAAAAGCCTCCGCCCCTCGTGATCGAGGGGCGGAGGCTGTGAGTTGAAAAACGGCGGTGGAGCGGGAGCTGCTCGGCGTGTAGGGGCAAGTCGGTGCACGCTTATGCGCGGAATCGGCAGCCGGTGTGGGCTTCGTAGCGATGGGCCGACTAAGCCCTCTCGGGGATTATCGTTGCTCACCCACCACGCGTGCCGAAATGATGCGGACGTCTTCGAGCGGGCGGTCGTTGTCGTCGGTGGCCACGCGCTGTATCTTGTCGATCACGGAGAGGCCTTTCACCACTTCGCCGAACACGGTGTATTGGCCGTCGAGATGCGGCGCGCCGCCGGTGTGTTCATATTCTTCGGCCATGGACGAGGTGATGGTTCCCTCCTGTCCGGTGGCTTCATCTACGCGAGCACGAACCGGAGCGAGGCGCGCGGGAGTGAACGTCTTGCCCCAAACGATGTAGAACTGCGTGGCACTGCTGCGCCGACCGGGATTCACCTCGTCCGACTCGCGCGCCATGGCCAGTGCCCCGCGGCGGTGGTAGTGATAGGGGAGATCGATTTCGGGTGCGAGGGTTTCTTTGCGATCGGCTTCTCCCAAGAGCACGCCGGGAGCCGCGTTGCGCGAGGTGGAGTCGCCGGCCTGAATCATGAAATCGCGAATGACGCGGTGGAAGAGTAAGCCGTTGTAGTAGCCGGCGCGCACCAGTTGCTCGAAATGCCGGGAATGGATGGGCGTGTCGCGCAGAAGGCGCACGGTGAAGTTGCCGGCCGTGGTGACAAATTCCACTTGGGTGTCGCGCCGCGCCCTGCCCGACAGCGGAAAGAGGAGGGCAAAGGCACAAAGGAGGACGATGAGGCGGTGCATGTGCGAAGGAGTTTTAGGCCGTGGGGAGTTTTTTCTTCTCTTCCGTGGGGTTGCAGGTGCGGGCATAGTGACTGATAGACAGAATGATGCCGAAATACACCCCCGTAATCAGGTTAGACGTACCCCCTTTGGAGATGAGAGGGAGCGTTTGTCCCGTGACCGGTGCCAATCCTACGGCCACCGCCATATTGGCCAGGGCTTGAATGAGCAGAATGATGCCGATCCCCATCACGATAAAGGCCGGTGGTCGGCCGGTACACTGCTTGGCGATGTAGTAGGTGCGGATGAAAAGACCCATATAGAGCAAGAGAACAAAGGCACAGCCGAAGATGCCGAGCTCTTCGCCGATGATGGCGAAAATGAAATCGGAATAAGCGGCCGAAAGGTAGTCGCGTTGCACAGAGCGCCCCGGGCCGCGACCGATGACTCCGCTGCGCGCGAATGCAATGTGGGCGTGGGTGACCTGTCGGTTCTTGTCGGTGATGACGAAATCGCGCGGGTCTTGGGGACGTTCGTCGCGAGTCTCCAAACGCGAGCCCCAGGTGGTGAAGCGTTGCGTCATGGTACTGTTCGGTCCCCAGTAGAGCCAAAACGCACCCAGCAGGGCAACGGCGCCAATCGAGAAGTAAGCCAGGCTTTTCAGGAAGTTGCGCCAAGGCACATTGCCGATGAACAGAATGGAAAAGACGGACACGACGAGCATGAGGGCCGTCGAGAGGTTTTGTGTGGCGATGATACCGAACGACAAGAAGGTGGGCGCCAGTACCAGAAAGGAGATTTTTCGCGTGGTGCCGTCGGGCTTTTGCGCGTTGGCCGTGAAGGCCGTGGCGTAAATGATGAGACAGAGTTTGTTTAGTTCCGAGGGTTGGAAGCTGATGCCCCCGATGCTGATCCAGCGGGCACCGTTGTTGATGTTCTGCCCTCCGAAGAGCGTGAAAAAGAGAAGGAAGATCGAAATGACACCGCCGCCGATGGCCAGATAAGACAAGTAGCGGAAGTGGATGAACTGCACCACCGAGGCCGTGATAGCGGCCAATCCGAGGTAGCAGATCTGCTTGAAGAGCGGCGAGAAGTAGCTGTTCTCTTTGATCGTAAGGTAGCTCCCGGCACTGTACACCTCAATGACAGAGATGAAACAGAGGGTGAAAAAGATCGCCCACACCGTGTAATCGCCGACTAAGAGCTTGGGACGTTTTTTTAGGCTGAGGGTCATGTGTGGTTCGTTGGGAAAAAGGTGCGTCGGCTAAGCTTGACGCACGAGTTCTTTGAATTGTTCGCCACGGTCTTCCATGTTTTTGAACAGATCGAACGAGGCACAGCAGGGCGAAAGCAGCACCGTGTCGCCGGTTTGTGCCAACTTTCGGCAGGCTTTCACGCAGTCGGCCATGGAATGGGTGTCGGCCACCGCGATGCCCTTGGCTTCGGCGAGCGCGTCGAAGGCTTCGTGGAGCTTGGTGTTGTCGGCACCGAGGTAGACCAATGCGCGGCATTTGCGGCTCACCAGGTCGTAGAGGGTGGAGTAGTCGTTGCCTTTGTCGAGTCCCCCGACGATGAGTACCGTGGGTTGGGTTTGTGCGTCGAGCGCCACGAAGCAAGCGTCGACATTAGTGGCCTTGGAGTCGTTGATATATTGCACGCCGTCGAAACTTCCTACGCGTTCGAGTCGATGTTCCACGCCTGGAAAATCGGCGAGACAGCGGGCCAACGTTGCTTGGTCCACACCCGCAGCGAGTGTGGCGAGGGCTGCCGCCTGGCAGTTGCGCAGGTTGTGTTTGCCCGGCAGGGAGAGTTGTGCGAGCGGGATGGAGAAGGCGCGCGGTTGTTCGACGACCAGGCTCGATCCTTCGGCGAAACCGTAACTGTCGTCGCCGGCTTCTCCGCGACCATAGGCTGCAAGTCCCGCGCGGGGGTGGTCGGCGAAGGGCAATTGCCGCGCGGGATGCTCGCAACGTGCCAATTCATCGGGCACATGTTCGTCGTCGGCCCAGTATATGAAGTAGTCTTCGGGTGTCTGATTGCGGATGATGCGCATCTTCGCATCGACGTAACGCTGCATCACATAGCCGTAACGGTCGAGATGGTCGGGGGTGATGTTGAGCAGCACGGCGATGTGGGCATGGAAGTCGTACATGTTGTCGAGCTGGAACGAAGAGATTTCGAGCACGAACCAGTCGGGATCGCCTTTTTCTTCGTTTTCTGCCACGCGCAATGCCATGGATCTACCGATGTTTCCGGCGAGTTCCACGTTGTAACCGGCCTCGCGCAAGATGTGATAAATGAGCGATGTGGTCGTAGTCTTGCCGTTCGAGCCGGTGATGCAGAGCAATTGAGCCTGGGTGTAGCGGGCGGCAAACTCGAGTTCGGAGAGAATGGGCACCCCCTTCTCACGCAGCGCTTTGACCATGGGAGCGTCGTCGGGAATACCGGGACTTTTCACCACTTCGTCGGCGTCGAGAATCTGCTCGGCGGTGTGTTGGCCTTCTTCCCAAGGCAGAGCGTGCGCATCGAGCAGGCTTTTGTAGTGCGCACGAATGCTGCCGCGATCGGAAACGAAGACATCATATCCTTTTTGTTGGGCGAGAATGGCGGCGCCGACTCCACTTTCGGCGGCACCGAGAACAACAAGTTTCATAACTATGGGGAAGAGGATTATCGGATTTTGAGGGTAATGATGGTCAGTGCGGCCAAAAGAATGGTGGTGATCCAGAAACGCACGGTGATCTTCGCTTCGTGCCAGGCTCCGTTGGGCCAGTTGCGCAACAGATAGGTTGAGGTCGGATCCAATTGCGAATCGAGGCGACGGAAAGCATCGTGTATGGGCGTGCTTTTGAACACGCGTACCCGACGTCCGCGGCGCTTGAAGAATTTGAACACCTGGGTTTGAACGATCACACTCACACTTTCGAAGAGGAAGACACCGCAGAGCAGCGGAACGAGCAGTTCTTTGTGGATGATAATGGCCAATACACCGATGATGCCACCCACGGTAAGCGAACCGGTGTCGCCCATAAACACTTGCGCCGGGTAGGCATTATACCACAAAAAGCCGATGAGTGCGCCGACGGTGGCGCTGATGAAAATCACCAGTTCCTGAGATCCGGGCACAAACATGATGTTCAGATACGAGGCATACTCGATGTGGCTCGAAACGTAGGCGAGTATGCCGAGTGCAATGCAGATGAAAGCGCTGTTGCCGGCGGCCATGCCGTCCATTCCGTCGTTGAGATTGGCGCCGTTCGACACGGCAGTGGTCACAATAATGACCATCAGCACAAACACCACCCAACCGGCAGCCTGTTTGTGCTCGCCGAGAAAACCAACCAGGTCGGCGTAGTCGAAATTGTTGTTCTTGACGAACGGAATCGTGGTCTTGGTGCTTTTCACCGCCTCACTTTTGTGGACGATTTCCACCTTGTCTCCCACTTTGGCGCGCTCCACATTTTCGCGAATCACGGCGTCGGGACTCAGATAGAGCGTGAGGCCCACGACGAGTCCCATGATGACTTGGCCCAAAATCTTGTAGCGTCCGGCCAAACCCTCCTTGTTCTTCTTGAAAATCTTGATGTAGTCGTCGAGAAATCCGATGGCGCCGAACCAAATTGTGGTGCCTATCATGAGAAGCGTATAGATATTGCGCAATCGGCCGAGGAGCAGTGTGGGAACCAGGATGGCCAGAATGATGATGAGGCCACCCATTGAGGGAACCCCCACTTTGTTCACGCCGAAGGGGTCGATATTGGCGTCGCGAGCGGTTTCACCGATGTGACGGCGCTTCATCCATTTGATGAAATACTCGCCGAACCACATGGAAATGATGAGGCCGAGAATCAGTGCCAGGAGCGAACGGAAGGAAACGTAGCTCCAAAGGGCTGATCCGGGGATGCCAAACTGGTCGAGTGCACGGAAAAGATAATAAAGCATGATGAAATGGAGAAAAATGAGGGAATGTAGGAGGGAAAGGCCGAAGTCCGGCGGCCGAATGTCCGAAGCTTAGAGACCGAAAGCCGCACGCACTTCCTCATGATCGTCGAAGTGGTGTTTCACTCCTTCGATTTCTTGATAGGGTTCGTGTCCTTTTCCTGCCACAAGAATCACGTCGCCGGGTTGTGCCATCGCGGCAGCAGCGCGAATTGCCTCTCGTCGGTCGGTGATGTGGAGAGTCTTGGCGCGTTGCTCGTCGTTGAGTCCGGCCAACATGTCGTTGATAATGTCTTCCGGGCGCTCAAATCGCGGATTGTCCGAGGTAATGATCACCTGGTCCGATTGTTTGGCCGCTTCTTGCGCCATGAGCGGTCGTTTGCCCTTGTCGCGGTTTCCGCCGGCCCCGCAAACGGTGATAATGCGCCCATTTTTTCCGATTACATCGTGAATGGCTTGCAGCACATTGGCCAGTGCGTCGGGAGTGTGCGCATAGTCGATCACGGCGCTGAAGCCTTTGGGAGAACGAATGGCTTCGAAGCGTCCGTTGACGGGATGAAGTCCCGACATCACGCGGAGAATCTCATCGCGATCGGCGCCCAACATCACCGCAGCACCGTAGACGCAGAGCAAATTGCTCACGTTGAAACGGCCGACAAAGGGCACACTCACTTCGCGCCCGTCGATTTCGAGCAGCATTCCCTCGATGCTCTCCTCGATGATGCGACCTTTGAAGTCGGCTGCTGCGCGTGTGCTGTAGGTTTTGACGTTGCCTGCGCAGTTTTGCACCATGACCATGCCGTTTTTGTCGTCGGCGTTGGTCACGGCAAAGGACGATTTGCTCAAATTGTCGAAGAACATCTTTTTGGCATTGCGGTAGTTCTCGAAAGTGCCGTGATAGTCGAGGTGGTCGCGCGTGAGGTTGGTGAAGAGAGCCCCTTCGAAATGCAAACCGCCGATGCGATGTTGGTGAATGGCGTGCGAAGAGCATTCCATAAAGGCATAATCGCAGCCGGCCTCGACCATTTCGGCCAAAAGTGCGTTGAGTTCGATCGGATCGGGGGTGGTGTGCGTGGCTTCCACGGTGCGGTCGTCAATATAGTTGCACACCGTCGACACAAGTCCCACCTTGTAACCCAATCCTCGGTAGAGTTGGTAGAGCACCGTGGCCACGGTGGTTTTTCCGTTGGTGCCGGTCACTCCGACGAGGCGCAGTTTGTGCGAAGGGTCGCCATAAAACCGTGTGGCAATGGGGCCCACGAGCTTTTCCGTGTCGGAAACGCGCACCACTGCGGAGGCTTTGGGCGCATTGACGGGTTCGCAGACCACAAGTGCGGCAGCGCCGTTTTCAATGGCCTTGTCCACAAACGCGTGGCCGTCGGTTTGCGTGCCTTTCACGGCCACAAATAGAAAACCGGGGCGAACACGGCGCGAATCGATGGCAATGCCGGTGATGTTAGTTTCGAGATTTCCGATGGAATCGACAATTTCTGTCGATAAAAGAAGATCCTTTAAGAGCATGATGTGGGATTATGACTTGGAGCCTTTCGGCGTTTTTTTATTGCGAGCGGCGGCATTCTTTTTCTTGTCGGTGCTCGATGTTGAGGAACCGGGGTGGGGCGTCTTGTTGTTGGCGGTTGAAGATTTGGTCGTCGGCGCAGCTTCCGTTTTCCGTTCCTTTTTCTTTTCGTTCTCTCCCTTACCGTTCGTAGAGGGTTGGGGAGTTTTCTTTGTTGGGTTGTCGTTCGTGCCCGATTTCTCGGACTTCTCGCTTTCTCGGACCGATGGTTCCGCAGTTTTTTGCGTACTGTCTTTCTTTTCTGCGGGCAGACCATACATTCGTCTGAAGGTTTGGTCCTCTTCTTCGGAGATGTGCTTGTCGTCCTTGGACGAAAGTAGCAGACCGACGCGCATGCCGCGTTGCACTCGGGTGCCCGGTGCGATGCTTTGCCGCACCACGTGCCCCACGCCGGTGGCTTTGACGTGAAGTCCCATGCGCTCTAACCGATAGACGGCATCGCGCAATCCGTAGCCGATGAGTGAGGGCATACCCTGTACGGTGGTTTCTTGGGTGAGGCGCACCTGTCGGTCTGTACCTGTGTTGCTTCCCCACACAATGCCCGAGGCGGTGACCGGTAGTCCCTGTTTTCCGAGACCGATGGCACCGAGTACATTATTAAGTGCGTTGAGGTTGCCGGCTGCCATGAAAGGTAGTTCATGCCGGAGGACTGTACTGTCGCGCGCCGCGCGGTAGTCTGCATTCAAATCGCGGGCCATGACGGTTTCGGCGATCTTTTTGAACACCGGGCAGCAGTGCATACCCCCATAAGCGGGGGCCGTTTTCTCAATGCACACGATCATGGAGTATTTCGGTCGGTCCGCGGGAAAATAGCCGGCAAAGCTCACCAGATAGTTGGCGGCAAACCCGTGTTTACTCCAGATTTGTGCAGTGCCGGTCTTACCGGCTACGCGGAAATATTTGGAATAGGCCAGTTTACCCGTCCCGCTATTTTTGCCGACCACCCCTTCAAGACAGGTCTGGATGTCGCGCAGCGTTTGGTCCTTGCACATTTTCTCGCGCAGCACCACGACCGGGAATTCTTTTACCACCTCATCATTGCGTCTGATTTCGGTGACAAAGCGCGGTTGCACGAGTTTACCGCCGTTGGCCACGCCGTTGTAGAAAGTCAGTGTGGAGATAGGCGGCACCTGCGTTTCGTATCCGATGCTCATCCACGGGAGGGTCGTGCCGTACCACCGGCTGGGATTGTCGCGCTTGTAGCGAATGCGCGGCACACGATAGCCGGGAATGGGAATATGCAAGTCTTCCATGATGCCGATGCGCTGCAGTCCTTCCACGAACTTGTCGGGGTCGCGTCCGTAGGCACGATCTATGAGTCCGCTCACGCCCACATTCGATGAGCGCTTGATGATATCGGGCACCGTCATCACGCCATTTCCGCCCTTTCGCCAGTCGGCGTCGCGCATTTTGCGGCCATGAATGTCTCTTACGCCCGTCCCGGTGTCGAAAGTGCTGTTCATCGTGATTTTTCCATCGTCCATTGCCACCATAAACGACATCGGTTTGAACACCGATCCCGGTTCCATCATGTTAGTCACGGCACGCGGTTCGATTTCAGCGTAAGTGCCGTCATTAAGTCGCGAGAGCGATGAAATTGCTTTCACATCGCCGGTAGCAACTTCCATGAGGATGCACATGCCGGCGCGGGCATTGAGGTGGCGCAACTGGTCGCCGAGCACTTTTTCGGTGAGGTCTTGCATGCCTACATCGAGTGTGGTGACCACATCACAGCCGTCTTCGGCCAAAGTGTCCACAATATTGATATAGCGGTTCGACACTTTTTCGCGGTGATACACGCCGGGGCGTCCGCTCAGTTCGGTGTTGAAGGCCAATTCGAGCCCACTCATCGCCGAATCGTTGTCCGAGCGCAGTTTTCCGATGGTGCGTGCGGCCAAATTCCCGTAAGGGTTTTTGCGTCGGCGGAACTCGTCGGCGCGAAATCCCCCTTTGCCCACCGGAAGGCGGAAGAGCGGCAGCTTTTTCAGCTCGTTGAGTTGAAGAAACGTCACCCTTTTGGGATAGAGTGAAATATTGTGCTCCCGTTTGCGGCGTCCTTCTTTGATGCGTTGGCGTAGTGTCGCAGGATCCACGTCGGGAAGAATGCGGTGCATGCCGTTGACGATGCTGTCCATGTAGAAGTTGAGCAGCGAATCGCGCAGGTGCTGGTCTTTCACGCGGCGTGCGGAATCGGGTTCCCACGACATAGGGTCGAGGTAGATGCGATATTCCGGCAATGAGGTGGCCAAAAGTTGACCGTCGGCCGAAAGTATATTGCCACGCGTGGCCGGCAGCGGTCGATTCTCACTTTCGAACTTTTCGCCCACGGCCAGCCAATAATCGCGCGCCACAGTCATGAGATAGCCCGCTTTGATCAAGATGAGCAGTCCCACAAAACCAAAGACAAAGCCAATGATCTTGTAACGTTTGAGGACTCTTTTCGTGTTGTATTTCGGTTGATTGTCAGCCATACGCAGCGGATCTACACCGGGTGGTTCTTATTTTTCTTCTTCTTTCTCTACCGGAAGTTCATAGGGACTCTCGGTCGGTGTGCGAAGGGTGGAGTCGGGCAGGCGATTTTCGATGTTCGATCGCAAGGTTCGCTCCCTCAGTTCGCTCGAACGCGTCAGTGCTTTATAGCGCCAATTGAGTGCTTCGCGGCTGAGGCGGTCGTTTTCGATCATCTCAGCGCGGGTGAGATAGCCCAAAGCCACAGAACTCAGCACAAGCGCCACGATGAGCAAGATAAATCCCCAGTTGCGGCGAAATTTCTCGCTCAGCATCGTACCGCTGACGAGATCGAGGAAAGCTTTCCCGCTGAAGAACAGCTCGTCGTCGGTCATTTCGATGACCGAAGGCAAGACGATGTCGTCCTCATTCGGCTCTTTTCCCTCGGCGCCCGGAGTCGAGTTCTTTTTCTCCTTTTGGGGCTCAGTTGTCGGCCGTTGGGACGTGGCGGTTTCCTGTTCCGTGTTGTTTGGGTCGGGAGTCGTGTCGTCGAGTGGGATATTATCTTTCATGTTGCGGACGTCCTTGCACAGTTACGCATTTTTCTGCCACACGCAATTTCGCGCTTCGGCTTCTGGGGTTTTGAGCTTGTTCCTCGGCCGAGGGCACGATCACTTTGTTGTTGACCGGTTTCATCGGCGCCAAGCGGTTGCCGTAGAAATCTTGTTCCACTTTTCCTTCGATGTTGCCCGCCCGCATGAAGTTCTTCACCATACGATCTTCGAGACTGTGGTAAGTAAGAATCGAAAGTCGGCCTCCGGGCTTGAGCACGCGGAGTGCACCTTCGAGCAGTGCGCGGAGCACATCCATTTCGTGGTTCACCTCAATGCGCAGCGCCTGAAACACCTTGGCCAAGTCCTTTTTCTCGCGTTCTTTCGGTACGAGTGGATGGACACACGCCAACAAATCGGCAATCTGCGCCAATGGCTTGGTGCCTCTCGCCTTGACGATGGCCGAAGCCAGCCGCCGCGCATTTTTCAGTTCGCCGAAAAGTTGGAAGATGCGAGCCAATTGCTCCTCCTCATACGTGTTGAGCACATCGGCGGCGGTGTTTCCGCCGCGTGTGTTCATGCGCATGTCGAGCGGCGCGTCAAATCGGAAAGAAAATCCGCGTGTTTCGTCGTCGAAGTGGTGGCTCGACACGCCCAAATCGGCCAACACACCATCCACCCCCTCGATTTCACCGTAATAGCGCATCCAGTTGGGAAGGAAACGGAAGTTGGCGGCCACAAAGGTGAACCGCTCGTCTTCGGGCACGTTGTTTCGGGCGTCGGCATCCTGATCGAAGCCATAAAGCCGACCTTTTGCCCCGAGGCGTCGGAGAATTTCGCGGCTGTGACCGCCTCCGCCGAATGTGGCGTCGACATACGTGCCGTCAGGGCGCACATTGAGGCCGTCGACAGTCTCGCTGAGCAGCACCGGAACGTGATAAGTGGGACAGAGCGTGGGCATGTGGTGAGATTTACGATATAGTAGCGAGCAAAGTTAGTAATAAATCTGCAGATAGGTCGGACGCTGTGACGAATTTTCCCCCACCCCTGGAATGAAGCTTCAGTAATGTGAAGTCAAGTTGTTGATTTCAAGCAAAATATTTTCCGGATTTTTCTGCTCCGAATCCCGTTTTTTTAGGGCCGTCGAGGGGTACATTATTATATGGGGAACGGCCGCGCATATCCTCCGAAGCAGTGCACACCGATGTGCGGGGTTTTCTCGATGAAACCGTGGTTTTTAGCTCTGCTTTGGGAGAAAATGCAACGCGGAGCCTCGATTCGCGCCGATCTTGTGTCGTCGTTTCCAAGCAGGTGCCGCTTCCGAATCTGCGGAAGCGGGGCTGTCCGTCCTTTTGGCTCGCCACCATTCACAAAACGCGAAAGCGCATCTTGCTGTTTGGGCAAGATGCGCAATAATTATAGGCGAATGCTGTCGCCGCCCGGCGGTAATTATTTCTTACCTTGGTTGGCCACAGCTTCTTGGAGCTTCTTGATTTCTTCGGGGTCGCCGAGGAAATAGTCTTTCACGAGGTTGAGATCATCGTCAAACTCGAACACGTAGGGAAGTGCCGTGGGGAGGTTGAGGCTGATGATGTCTTTGTCGCTGATGCCCTTGAGGTGTTTGATCACACCGCGGAGGCTGTTACCGTGTGCCACCACGAGCAGGTCGTCCACCTTCTTGAGCGTGGGGAAAATCACGGCCGTCCAGTAGGGAAGTGTGCGACCGATGCAGTCCTTGAGCGATTCGGTGCGGGGCAGTTCGGCGTCGGGCACCTCAGCATAGCGATCTTCGTACTTGGCGTTGCGCTCTTTGTCGTCTTCAGCGATGGGATCGGGCGCAATGTCGAAGCTACGGCGCCAAATGAGCACTTGTTCTTCGCCATACTTGGCAGCGGTCTCGCTCTTGTTGAGGCCTTGAAGCATGCCGTAGTGCTTTTCGTTCAGACGCCAGGACTTCTGCACGGGGATCCAGTCCTCGTTCATCGTGTCGAGCACGTTGTTGAGCGTCTTGATGGCGCGTTTCAGGTACGAGGTGTAGGCCATGCCGAATTTGAAGCCTTCTTTCTTGAGGAGGGCACCAGCTTTGCGGGCTTCTTCCTCACCCTGTGCGGTGAGATCCACATCAGTCCAACCGGTGAAGCGGTTTTCGAGGTTCCACTGGCTTTGGCCGTGGCGGAGCAAAACGATTCTTTTCATTGTGTATGCTGTGAGTTTGTATGGTGATGCGTTGCGTTGACCTCGTGTGCCGAAGGGAGCAGCCCAAACGGCGCATGAGGGCATTGCAAAGTTACGCCACGCGCCCGACATAGCCAACCTTTGTCCGCAAAAACTCGCAGTGTCTTGCCGCTATTGCGGTGTGCGCAGTTCGTTGTTTGTGGTTGGCAAAACAAAAGGTCGGGGATATGTCGAGAACGCTTTATTCCTTCGACCATTTGGTGGAGTGCCGGAGAAAATGCACCTTTGTCTTTCCATCGCACAACCTAACAACTCATTTCAACTATGCAAATTGGAGACAAAGTGCCCGAAGTGCTCGGACACGATCAAGAAGGTCGCGAAGTGCGCATGAGCGATTTCGCCGGCCGCAAGGTCATACTTTATTTCTACCCCAAAGATTCCACCCCCGGTTGTACGGCCGAAGCCTGTTCGCTGCGCGATCATTTCGCCGAATTGCAATCGTTGGGCTACGACATCGTGGGCGTGAGTGCCGATTCGGCCGAAAGCCACCGCAAATTTGCCGCCGCACAATCGTTGCCTTTCCCGCTGATCGCCGACACCGACAAGCAACTCATCGAAGCCATGGGGGTGTGGGGCGAGAAAAACCGCTATGGTCGCATCACCGTCGGCCTCTTGCGCACCACGTTCCTCATCGACGAAAAGGGATGTGTGGAGCGCATCTTCACGCCCGGACAGATTCGCACCAAAATCCACGCCGAGCAAATTCTGAAGGCCGTCAGTCCCAAAGAATAAGCCCCCTTTGCCCGACACGCCTCGTGCTTGGCGCACCTAATTGGGCATAGGCTGCAACAAACACCGCCGCACACGAAGGAAATTTCGTGTGCGGCGTTTTTTTGTGGCCTGTTGTGCCGAGACTTTGCGCGCCGGTCGGATTTTTGTGTCGGGCCGGTCGCCCATTTCGGGCGGTGAAGCTTTGAAGCGATCAGTTTTCAAGCCAAAGACCGGACACCGGCGACATGGAGATCACGGATGTTCCGGACTCGGCACGATGGAATCGCGCAAAACGAGTCGACTTTCCGGCCCCATATTGAAAAGCAAATCGACAATACTCAGGTTGGGCAGAAAACCATTGCGGTCCGCAAACACCTGGTAGTAAGGTGCAGGGCGAAACGTGGGGTCGAAGTCCGGCGACACCTTGGGACGGATCTTTTCGCGCCAATCGATCATATCGCGATGCTCGTCGGCGCGCAAATAGTCCCCCTCGTTGGCACTCCATTGCGGTGTCATGTCGAGCAGTCGCAGCACCAATTGCTGAAAAGCCGCGTTGAAATCGACCAGACGTTCGAAGGGCGTACGATAGATTTCGGCGAATTCATCGACGTAATATTCGAAATACGGCGTGCGCTCGTAGGCCGCAGTCAGCGCATTGAGGTGCATCTCCCGCCAGCGTCCGTGTTCGGAGAGACGCATCTCGTGCATCGGCGTTTTCGAGTCGCCCCCTTGTGCTCGGCTGCGGCCTTGCACCGGCACGGTGAGCGGCAACACGCCGTCGGCCGTGGCAATGAGGCAGCGATTGCGGTAGGTTTGCTTCACATAGTGGTCGCAACGCTCTTCGATCACCGGGGTGCCGTCGAAGAGCTTGGTGTAATAATGAACGGGGCCCAGATAGGCCGACGAAAGGAGGTGGATCATGAGAACAGAAGGGGAAACAGAAGCAGACACCGGCGGCGCGGTGCCGAAAAACAGCCGCCGCCGCTCAGCACAGGGCGGAGCTGCGGCGGCAGAATGGGGAGGAATTGAGGAGAGCGGGTGTCTTTTATGCAGCTGCTCCCCGATGATTCCGCTTTTATTTGATGTCGGCCACCCATTTGAAGAAACGATTCCAGCGAATCTTTCCGTCAAACAGGCCGTAGTCCTTGTCGAGCGAAATCCAAACCATGAGCGGTTTGCCCACAATGTGGTCTTCGGGCACAAAACCCCAGAAGCGCGAGTCGGCCGAGTTGTCGCGATTGTCGCCCATCATCCAGTAGTAGTCCATCTTGAAGGTGTAACTGTCGACGGCATGGCCGTTGATGAGGATCTTTCCGCCGTTCACCTCCAGGCGGTTGCCTTCGTAGACCGCGATGCAGCGTTCGTAGATCGGCAGGTTGGCGAGAGTCAGTTTGATCGTGGCTCCGCGTTTCGGAATCCAGAGCGGACCGTAGTCCGAAGTCGACCATTTCTTCGCCATGTCGAGCGGGAAGAGCCATTGGTCGAAGCTCGGCGCTTTCACCGGCTTGTCACAGAAGTCCGGCATGCGCTCTAATTTTTGGCGCAGCGCCTCGGTGAGCGGCATCGTCACCGTGCCGGCCTCGTTGCGCTGGAGATCTTCCTCGGTGATCTCGTTTTCTTTGCAGAAATCGGGAGTCGGGAGCCGTTTGAAGTGCACGAGATAGTTGAACTGCACGTCTTTGGGCTGCGGTTGGGCTTTGCCGTCGAGATAGATCACGTTGTTTTTGATCTGCAGGGTCTGTCCCGGTCCGCCGACACAGCGTTTCACGTAATTCTCGCGGCGATCGACGGGGCGAGCGATGATGCCGCCCACCGAAGGCTCCGACCAGAGCATGTTATGCCCGACGGCATAGATTTTTTCATAGGCTATGCGTTGAACAGCCGGAGCCAGGGAGTCAGAAGGCTCGTTCACGCCGAGCGCCTGTGCGCCTGTGGAGTAGACCAATTGGTAATAATCCTGCGCCTGAAAGTTGTTGGCCACCGTATCGCCCGAGGGGTAGTTGAACACCACGATGTCTCCGGGCTTCACCTGCCCGAAGCCTTTGACACGCCGGTAGTCCCATTTCGGCCATTCGACGTAGCTCTTGCCACCGCCCAACCACACGGGCAGATTGTGCTGGGTGAGGGGCATCGTCAGCGGCGTTTGCGGAATGCGCGGGCCGTAGCTCAGTTTCGACACCAGCAGATAATCGCCCGTCAGGAGGGTTTTCTCCAAAGACGAGGAGGGGATGACGAAATTCTGGAAGAAATAGAGATTCAGGAAGTAGATGGCCACCAAGGCAAAGACAATGGCATCGACCCACCCCATGAGCGTCCGCACGACCCCGCTGGAGGATTTGCGCCACCAGTACCAATCGATGAAACGTGTGGTGTAGAAATCGATGATAAAGGGCACGAGCAACAAGCCCCACCAAGATTCCACCCAATAGAGGAAAAGGAGATAGAGCGGGAGGACAATGCCGAGGGTGACCCACTGTCGGGTGGTGATTTTTGGCTTTTTATCCATGAGTATTTTTCGATGAAATGGGGCTCATTCCGCCTCTTCGGCACGATGAAGCCCCGGTTCTGTTTTAGAAGTCGAAGAGGTCGTCGGTGGAGAGGAGTCCTGTGTGCTGCGCTGTGTATTCTGCGGCAAGTACTGCCCCGAGAGCAAACCCACGTCGCGAATGGGCGTCGTGCGTGATGGTGATGCTGTCGGCCTCCGAGGTGTAAGTCACGGTGTGAATGCCCGGCACCTCGTCACGCCGCACCGCATCGATGCGCAATGTGTCGGGCGCATGCTCGGTCGTGCCCGTGACAGAGCCGTCGGCTTCGTGCACTTCGCCCTTCACCCACGCTGTTTTTCGGTCCAAGCGCTCCACGATCTGTTCCGCCAGCGTGATGGCCGTTCCCGACGGCGCGTCGAGTTTGTGCACATGGTGTGTTTCCACCATCGAAACGTCGTAGTCGGGATAAGCGTTCATGATTTTGGCCAGATATTTGTTCACGGCCGAAAAGATAGCCACGCCGAGCGAGAAGTTCGAAGCCCAGAAGAGCGTGTGCCCCTCGGCGGTGCAGGCCTTTCGCACGTCGGCTTCGTGCTGCGCGAGCCAACCTGTCGATCCGCTCACCACCTTGACGCCTTGCGCCCAAGCCTGCCGATAGTTTTCGTAGGCTGCGGTGGGGGTGGTGAATTCGATGGCTACGTCTGCCGAGCGGAAAGCGTCGGTGTCAAAGTCGGCGCGGTTGTCGACATCAATGATCGAAACGATTTCGTGTCCACGCGATTTGGCGATGGATTCGATCATTTTGCCCATTTTTCCGTATCCGATGAGTGCTATTTTCATAAGAAAGGGTTTTACTGATGAGCAAATTTACACGTTTATCGGCGGAAAGACAAACATTTAGCCCCTTTTCGTCAGTTGCCTTCGCGCTGAGAAACCAAAGCACCGCACGTTTCGGGAAAAACGTGCGGTGCTGCTCAGTGCCTCCCCGAATATCCGCCGAAATGAGCGAACCGGGGAAGGCATGTGGGATCATGTCTTTGCGAACTGCCGATGAATTGGGGCAATTCGGTGGACTTTCCCGAAAAGACGTGCGGTTTCATCACGGCATCGGGAAATAAAATATAGCCGGTGTGTCGATCTGAGCGAAAATCAGAACCAGAGCGCACCGCTCTCCTTGTCCACTTCGCCGAGAATGTGGGCAAACCAATCTTTGGTGGCCAGTTCTTCGGAGATGCCATAGGCGCGAGCGGTGGAAAGCACCAAGCGCTGTTCGGCCGGGCGGAGTTGGGCGTAAGGCACAGCGTCGAGGGTTTCCCAATCGCCCGTTTCTTCGCGCGAGGCGTAGACCACAAACGGCACGCGGAGCACCACTTCGCGGTGACCCGTGGCCAACTGTCCGGCCGTGGGGGCGAAGAAGGGCGAAGGTTTGCCGCCGGGGAATTTAGCATCGCCGTCGAAGTGGAAGAGCGTCACGGTGAGCACGAACGATTTGCGCGGTTTCTTAAACTGGAAGAAACCCTTCATGCCGATGGGGTTAAGCGGTTCGAAAATGTCGCCGAGGGCATTTTGTCCCACCACCTTCGATCCGGTGAGTTTCGCTGCGGGAATCGTTTGCCCCGTTGCCTTGTCGGTGGTCGATTTCAGGATGCCGTTGGTCGGATTGGTGTCCATATAGACATAGTTGAGGAGCGAATCGGCGATTTGATCGTCTTTTTCGGCGGTTCCATCGAAGGTTGGCTTCACCTCCGAGGGCACAAAGAAGTGCTGGTGTGCGCGACTTTCGCCGTTCTCAGCAATGATGGGCGTGATGTCTTGGCCCTTGGCATCGTAATACTTGATCCAAAGACCGTAAGGATAGAGATATTGCCTGGAACTCAACACGCGGAAGGCATCGGCACTGCCTTTCTCGAGTTCCCAAGTGTCGCCTTTGCGCACAAAGGTGAGGTGTTGCACAGCTTTCTTATAAGTAATGCCCTGCGCGTCGGCATCTTGGTGGAAAGCCACGCCGTGGAAGTGTCCGCCGGCCAGGGTGAGTTCGGCACGCACCGGTTCCACTTCTTCGGTGGGCGCAGGTTGAGGCTGCGGTGTGGGCTGTCGCTTTTCGTTGTTGTCCTTGTCGCAGGCGCCGAAGGCGAAAGCTGCGGTGGCGAGCAGGAGCACGCCAAAGATTTTTCTGAACATAAGGCTGAATGTTTGAGGTGAATAATTGCGGAATGGGGTGGGCTACCCGATGAAATCGTGTATTTGGCGAAATCCTGAGGGGCTTACCTACACTGCACGGGGAAGCGCATGGCGATGTCCCACGCATCCTCCTGCAGCTGCCCCGGTGTGGGCGCATAGAAGGGCGAAAGGCTGTGGTCGCGCTTGTTGAATTTCGAAACGCGGGCGTGCATCAGGCGAATGTAGATGTGCAAGTCGCGCGCCTCCTTGAATTGCAGCACGCCCTTGAAACCAATCGGATTGACATCGCCCGTCAGTCGCGTGCCGGGAGTGGAAAGTTCGTCGTACCACGGGGTGGTGTCGGCATACGTGTAGGTGTAGACGCGATTGCTGCGGGCCTCGTCCGGACGCGCGGTGCTGTCGGGCGTGTACACGGCATCGGGGATGAAAAAGTGCTGGTGGATTTTGTCCTGCCCGTTGTCTACAAACTGCCGGGTGATGTCTTCGCCCGAAATGTCGAAGTAGCGGATGCGCAACTCGTAGGCATGTTGCGTCCCTTCGGCGCGTCGCACGACGAAACCGGCCGGTGTGCCCGAGAGCGGCGCCCAGCCCAATTCGGGTTGCAGGGCATAGGTGATGGTCTGTTCGCGGGTGTCGGCCGTTTCGCCCGTTTCGGGGGTGAAATGCGTGCCGTCCCACGTACCGTGGCGCAGGGTGAGCACCACACGGGTGGGGTCGCCGTGGTCTTTGCTGCGGCGTTCGTCCACCGGTGCTTCGGGTTCGAGCGAGCAAGCGGCGGGCAACAGGGTCGCACAGCCGAGGAGGAAGAAGAGGAAGAGAGAAAAGGATTTTCGCATGGAGAGTAACGATCGATGAAACGGAGCTTTTTAGAGCCGACCGGCGGCGAAGGCGCGCCGGCGGGGACTCAAAACTCCCAAGTGAGCATGAAGCGAACGTCACGACCGAGATCGTGGGCGTAGTAGCGGAAGCGGTTGGTGTATTCGCGGTATTCGCGATTGAAAAGATTATCGGCCGTGAGCAGAAACTTGATCTTCCGACCGTCGGGCAGCACCCAATTGGCACCGACCTCGGCGCCGAAAAGATGATAGGCCGCGGGCGTGAAGTTGATCAAGTCGGTGGCGGGATCGAAATGCGTTTGTTTCGCCACATATTTGTGCGAAGCCTTGACATAGACGTCATGCACGTGCGAGATGCTGCCCAATTGGAGCGTGACGGCATCGGAGACACGAAACGACGGAATGTAGGGCAACGGGCGCTGTTTCGTGCGGTCGTCGGCCCGCACCCACGCGGCACCGCCTTCCACGGCGAGTTGCGGCAAAATCTGCCATTTGGCCTCGGCATCCACCCCGCGGAAGAAGGCATCCGTGGCACGATATTGGAAAACCGGGTAGGCGCCCGACACCATCGTGATGACTTCGGAGGTCGGCGCGTCGAAAATATAGTTGTCGATCCACTGCACATAGCCGTCGACGGAGGCCGTGAAACCGTGGTCGGCATAGCGCAGCGAAGTGATCCATTTGGTGCTCACCTCGGGGCGGAGGTTGGCATCGCCGCGGGCAAAAAGTCCGCTCGAGTGCTCCACGCCGTTGCTGTACAACTCATGTACGTGCGGCGCGCGCCAGGCCGATCCCACATTGCTCAAAACATCGAGCCCGGGCAAGAGGTGCGCGTGCGCGCCGACGGTGTAAGTGAGGTTGTTGTAGTGGTCCAATTTCCCATAAGGGCGGCCGTAGAGATCGATGCCGCGGGCGTTGAGGCGCTGGTGGTCGAGCCGCGCACCGGCTTCGGCCCCCCAATTGTCGCCCGAATACTTCTGAATGGCGAACACACCGGCATTTTGCTGCACGTAGTTCGGGATGATGGGCACCACGCCCGTGCCCGGCGTGTTGGTGTTCTTGACATTGGCATAGAACAGCCCCGCCTCGGTGGTCCAATGGTCGGCATACGACTGCTGCCAACGGCCGTCGGTTTGGAAACTCTCCAATTGGAGGTCGAGCGTGGGCACGTGCGAGCGGAAATTGCGGCGCTGGTTGAATTCTCGGCGGTCGTCGTGCTGAAAGGCCGCCTGCCACTCGAGATGCCCACCCGAGGAGAGGGTGTAGCGCGTGTGGAGTTTGGCCACTTGGTGCACCACTTTCTGGTAAGGGTAGTCGATTTGGCGCGTCCAAGGGTAGAATTCCGTCGGGCGGCCGAGGCGGATACGCTCGCGGAGGAGCTGTTCGTCGCCCATTTGAGCGCTGAAGAGCACGCCGATGCGGGTGGAAAACAGGCTGTAGTACCCGTCGGCTTCGAAGCGGTCGCGCTTCCAGCCGAAGGCCACGGAGCCGTTGGCTTCGCGCACGCCGGTGTTGTTGAGCAGATAGTGGGCAGTGGAGCGGTCGCCGCCGTTGAGGTAGGTGCCTTGTAGGCGCCACGCTGCGCGACCGCCCGCCAAGGGGAGGCCCGCATCGACCGATCCGGTCAGTGCCGCGCGCCGGCCGTTGCTGCCGTAGAGCGTGGAGAGATAGCCCTCGGGTTGCGAACGCGTGTAGGGCAGGGCTTTGCCGTCGAGCAGGATCACGCCGCCGAGCGCCTCCGCGCCGTAGCGCACGGCTTCCGCGCCTTTCACCACATTGATGCGCCCGGCAGAGTTGGCATCGAGCTCCGGCGCGTGATCCACGCCCCACTGTTGGCCCTGTTGCCGCACGCCGTTGTTCATGATGAGTAGGCGCGTGCCGTACATGCCGTGGAGAACGGGTTTGGCAATGGTGGCACCGGTTTGCACCATGCTCATGCCTTTGATTTGTTCGAGGGCCGAAGCGAAAGAGTTGCCCAGATTTTTCTGCACCTCGGCCGCCGAAATACTTTGGGTGGCGGTGTTGACCGAATGGACGATGCGCCCGGTTTGCACCACGGCCTCGTTGAGGCGATTGGTCAGGGCGATGAGTTCGACGCGCAGGGGGCGGTGGCTGCGCACTTCGGCGGTGGCGACGCGCCGATCGGTGTAGCCCACGGCACTCACCGTGAGACTGTCGCCGTGCAGGGCGTTTTCGGTGAGCACGAGCAGACCGGTCTCGTCGGAGCGCCAGATTTTGCCGCCGCCGCGCACCACGGCACCCGAAACGGGGAGACCGCTGTCGCGGTCGGTGACGAGCAGGCGCGGTGCGCCCACGGGTTGGGGTTCGGCGGCGCGGGTGGTGGCGGGAATCACCACGGCTGCGCTCAGCAACAGCCCCGGGAAAAGGATTTTGGACATGGGAATGAGAGAGAAAACGATGGATGAAGGGGCTCCGCTGCGCCGGGGGCTGCGGAGACCGGGAAAGGGAATGTGCTGTCGGCGGGCGCGGGGGACGGGCCGTTGGCGTGCCGTGCGCAAAGGCACCGCTGCGGCGGAGAAATGCTGCGGCGGGCGTGCGGCAGAGGGGCGAATCGTGAGCAAACAGCCGGTGGCGGTCGATGAAACCGCCGTGACGGGGTGCGCTTTCGCCACAAGGCAACGCCTGTTGCGGAGTCGGTCAGTCGTGGTGTGCCGGTCTGAACCGGTGCAACCGTGCGGACACTGCGCCCGACCGACGCTCCGAGCGAAAACCCGTAGCGAGGAGGGGAGCACTGCCGTGGAGGCACCGAGAGCTGCACGGCCTGCGTGTGAACTCCCTTGATGTAGGGAGGCGAACCCCAACCGGCATGAGACGGTTGCGGGTGCAGGAACGATCGGAGGCCATCGGGTGTATCTACTCGATGGAATGGGCGCTCGCCGACGAGAAAAAAAAGAAAATCGGGGAGAAAAAATCAGACAGTCGGTGGGCCGCGCAGCACTGCGCGAGCAATCACCGTGTGAGCGATCGAGGGTTGATCGGAAAGAAAGGGTGTTTCCGCGGTGGAAACGAAAAAGCAAAATTGAGGCAGCGTGGGCACGGTGCAGGGGGCGGGCACGAAATGGCAGATGCTGCAATTGTCGTGCTTGTCGCCGGGCACTTGCCCCGGCAAATGGTGGTGCCGATGGCATGGGCGGTGCGTTCGGTGCGCGAGGGCGGGCGCGGGTGTGCCGTTTTCGCCCGCGTGCTGCCCATCGCGGGCGGTGGCGGCTGCGGTGGCGCGGAGGCAGGCGATGCACTCGGCGCCTTGTCCGTCGGCGTTGAGGCCGATGTGCTCCGTTGGCACCGCGCTGTCGTGGTAGTGAAAGGTTTTCACCACCAATTGCGGCAGCAGGGCGAGGAGAAGAATCCAAGCCAAGGCCACTTGACGACGGAGGGTGCGAAGTTTTGCGGACATGTATTGCCGCAAAGATAGGGAGGAATGGGCAAAGATGCAAATCTGAAGGCAAAAAACGTGAGGGCGGATGGTGTTTTCGCCCGCAAAGACGCTGTGGGGCGGACTGATCGTGGGCGTTGTCGGGGTGCATTGGGCTGTGCACGGGGACTTGCTCGAAAAAGTTGCGGGAAATCACGAAAAAGTGGGTGTGTTTCCGTCCGATGCCCCCCTTTTTCCGGCGGCACTTCGCGTCTGCTTCGCGATGGATGGGCGACGTGGCGTCGTTTTCGGTCGTGGCCGTTCGCACCGCAGGCACCGGGAGGAGCTGCTGCCGAATGGATTGTTGCGCTGTGCCTGCTGCGAGGCGGCAGTGACGGTTCCGGCGGTAATTGCTGCGACGCGTCGGCAAAAGCGACGAAGGGGACGACCGGTTGCGGCGGAGAAACAAAAAACGGCTCGGACAGTCCGGTGACTGTCTGAGCCGTTGAAGGAAACGGGAGGCCGAGGTGAGGCGGAACTCTTCGCCGCTTCGACACGATGCCGCATGACTGCAGGGGTTGTCCGGCGACGGAGCGCGGAATGCTGCATGCGGAGAAGAGGGGGTAGGGCGTTAGAAGCCTGAAAATTCGCCGAGAGAGCTGTTGTCGTCGTCGGCCGATTCGTCATCGCCCCAGATGGGATTGACAAATTCCTCGTTGGTGAGCACAGGGTTGTTTTGCTGGACGCGGAAACTGGAGTTCATTTTCAAGGAAGTCAGGCCCATGATGGGTTCGCCGTGGAGTTGGAATTCCTCGAGGCGGGGAGTAGTATAGGATTTCATGCGGTGATGATGTTTTATTGCTGAACGAATTTTTGGCCGTTGCGGACGTAGAGTTGGCCTTTGGCGGTTTGTTGCACACGGCGTCCGCTGAGGTCGTAGGTGGCGGGAGCTACAGTTGAGCGCTTCGCCTGTTGTACGGCCGTGGGCAGGGCGATGAAGAGCGGGGCGGCGTTGCCTGCGGCCGGATCCTGCTCGATGCACGCTTTGAATGCGGGGAGCACTACGCCGTCGTCGAGTTTTCCGAATTCGACCTTGTTGTTTTCGGGATTGAGGGCGAGGGCATACACGGCTTTGCCTGCAGTGGCTCGTTGCGAATAGCCGTAGCCTTTGAGTACGTTGTGGGTGGTTTTCTCCGTATCGCCCTTTTCATCGGTGCGCGAGAGGGTGAGGGTCTTCGCTCCGTCGGCCTTGAGGATCACAGCCGTGGCGGCCGGAATGATTCCCTTGGTGAGTTCGGTGAGTTGCAAGCTGTTTGTACCGTTGCGTTCGGCCACGTAGATCTTGACACTCGAGTCGTTGAGCTTCATGGCTTGGTGCGCAAAGAAGGTGGCATAGCCGGTTTCGCCGATGTGGAGGGAAATTTCGTCGACGGGCACGAGGTCGAGGTATTGCGCCGGCCAACTTTTGGGCATGTTCATCCCGCTGCGGGTCACTTCTTCGTTGCCGCGGAAGAGGAGGGTGCGGTCGCCGGTGGTGACTAAGTAGGTGCCGTCGCCGCGTCCTTCGGCGAAGCTGGCCCGATTCACGGCGTCGCCGAGGGTGGCGGGCTTGACATTGTTGGCTTCGTTGGCCAATCCTTGGCCGGTGGCGTAGGCTGTGAGGTGCTCTCCGTCGTAGTAGAAGAGCGTTTGTTCGTCGGCTGTGGGCACCACCTTGAGGATGCCGTTCGTGCCGGGGGCGATGCTGAGGAATCTTTGCCCGGCGGCTGTGGAACGGATGCGGAAGAATTCGCCTGCTTGGGGCATGTTGAGATGAATCTGTCGGAGGGCGACTCGCAGTTTGTTGAATTCTTCTTGGTATTTCTGCGGTTGGGTGGGCGGGTTGTTGTAGGCATTCATGGCGGCTTGCAGATTGCCGGGGCGAGAATAGGTGCCTACGGTGGTGCCGAAGAGATGATTGTTTTCGGCGTAGCGCTTGAACTGGGCTTTGGCCTCGTTGTAGAGGGTTTGGTAATCGGCTTTTTCGACGACGACGGTGGATCCCGGTCCGTTGGCCTGCCAGAATGCGAGCTTTCCCTGCTCGGCATAGTTGTTGAGATACCCTTTCGCACCGATAGTGGAGCGGAAGTTGAGTACTTCTCCTTTCTTTTCGAGCGTGAACTTCATGCCGTTTCCTTCGGCTGCGCCGGGGCGTGTGCCATTGTCGGAGTTGTCGGCGCCGAGGGTCACACTGCCGTCACCGATGTAGACGAGTTGGAATTCGTTGCCCGCGATATGGAAGTGGACGGGGTCGGCTTCCCATTTGGAAGTGACGAGATCGAAGTAATTGCCTTCGGGGTTGTAGTGGATGTAGCCGTTTTTCCCATCGGCGGGGTTGCCGACTTTGACGAAGTAAGTGTCGCTTTCGTTGAAGGGCAGCTGTTGTGCCGCCGCGCCAACGCAGGCTCCTGCCGCGAAGAGGGTGCAGGCGAAGAGTTTGTAGAGTTGTTTCATGTGGATGGATTAGGTCGATGTGGTCACGGTTGGGGGCTTTCGCCCGGCGGTTGGGGTGTTGATGCGGCTCGATGGCAAGCGCTCTTCGATGGCTGGGATAGATCGCAGCGGAAGTGGACCGGTGTCTACCGCTGATGGCATTTTTCGCAACACGAAGTGGGGCTGTTGTGCCGTTCAGGGCGTCAACACATTGCGAATGTAGTTTTTCCTTAGCAAAATGCCAAGTAATTTGCCGGTGAAGTAGGATTTGTTTTGAAAAATGACGTGTTTTGCTTGTTCTCGCCTATCATTTCCGCATGAAAAGCTGAAATGCAACCAAAAGTTGGGGACTTTTTGTGTTTTGCCCAAGCGCGTGAGGCGATCGAGGGAAAAATGCGCGGCGCGGGTGCGGTAGGGGCACAAAAAAACGCCCGTCACCTTGTGGTGAGCGGGCGCTTTTTTAAGTGTTTCGCGTAAGTGTGCGTTGGTAACGCGCGATGTTTTTATTGTTCTTCTTCGCTGTCGTTCCAAATGTCGTTGCCAAGCTGCTTTTCTGTGGTGTGCTGCTGTCCGGGTGTCATGCTTCCGTTTCCTTTAGAGGCGTCGAGCATGACATGCTCCGTGTGAAGAACGACATCCTTTACCTGAGGTGCAGAATACTGTTTCATATTTTGAGATGTGTCTGTGCTTATTTTTGGATGAACTTCTTTCCGTTCTTGACGTAGACCTGTCCTTTGACAGGAGCTTCCACACGACGTCCGGCGAGGTCGAAGACTTCTGCCTGATTGTCGTCAACGGTTACGCCCTGGATGCCTTCGGGGGTAAAAGCAGTGGGGTAGTAGGCGGGAGCACCGGCGGCAGTGTTGCTGTAGATGACAGCGCGGAAGGCACGGACGCCTTGTGTCAAGGGCTTGAAGACGAGTTTGTTATTTTCGACGGTGAGACCGTATGCATTGCTGAGGTGATCGCTCGACGAAACGGTGTAGCCTTTGAGGGAGTTGTTGCCGATAGTAGAAGTCGTAGAGGCGATTTTCTCAACCTCGAAGGAGCCCTTACCTGTAACCTTGCGGAGCAGTACGGCGGTTTTGGCGGGAATCTCCTGCGTGTTTACCTTGTTGAAGGTGATCACGCTGTTTTGTGCATTGATATTTCCGCTATATACTTCAACGCCTGCGGGTACTTTCACTGCGGTGGGGGCGAAGAAGGAGATGTAGCCGAGTTCGTCGGTGTTGAGCGTGAACTTCGTGGCTTCTTCGAGGAAGAGGTGGCTGTCCGATTCGCTGGTGGAGAGGATGAGTCCGTTGTCGCGGTCGAGTTTCACGAACTTGTCGCCCACTTTGAGGCTGTAGCTGCCGGCATCGAGGGTCTTTTCGAGCTTACCTTGCGCGATAACGGCTTTCTGATCATTCTCTGTCTGCGTGTAGCTGGGCGTTCCGAGTCCGAAACCGTTGTCAATTCCGGTAAGGTGCTGTCCGTCGAAGTAGAACACGGCGGCTTCGCTCTTATTGTCCGTGAGCGTGTAGCCCCTATCCGAGGCTTTCAGGTATTTCGCGGGCAGAGAGGGACCAACCAATTGATCATTTACAGGAAGCTGCGAATGGCCTGGACCGGAAGTCGTGTCACGAATGGCTTGCTCGTATTTAGATTTTGTGGTAATGTACACATATCCGCTTGTCACCGGAGTTATTTTTAGTGCATTGATTGCACCTTCCAGATTTCTTATGTCACTGTCAACTGTAGCCGGAGCAAAATTATCATGTACATCCAAGAACATATTGTCTGTGGTGTATTTCCAGTCCTTGAATGTGGGAAGTGGGTATTGTCCCAAGCCATTGCCCACTAAGGGAGATTGATTACGGATTACGCCTACGCCAGTTTCGGAGTGCTGCATACATTGAAACATGGCAAAAGTCTTCATTAGCTCTTTACCCTTAGCGACTGCTGCGGAATTATCACCGTTCTTATTCTCAAACTCGAAAACTGCATTAGGAGTTGCCGTAGGTTTAAAAACAAGCTTTCCATTCTCGTTTGTAAGATATCCGAGATCGTAAGCTGTAGCTTTGAGGTAATGCTTTCCGGAAATCGTGACATATTCAAATGTGTCATTACCGATTATGCTAAATTTCCCTTTCTTGTCATACCTTATAGCTGTGTACTTGTTGTTTATGTATGGGCCGAACTTAACAGACGTTCCACTGCTCATGGCAGAAAATTTCATTACGGTAGCTTGCGACTTGTCTGCAACACAATCAAAACTAGCTCCATTTTTCTTTATGTAGCCATTGCCTATTTTGAAGTGGTACTCTAAATTTACATCGATGCCACTATTTCCATCAGCTCTCCCGGGGAGTGTGCCGATCCCGAAGAGTAGGGCGATGAAGAAAAGCAGTAAGTAATTTTTTTTCATCTGCATTTTTGCTTTATGAATTATACGATTGAATTGATGATTTACGAGAAATGGGCGGAAATCCCGCAGTTATCGCCCGGCGGAGGGCGATTTCTCTCAGGTTCTGCTCTGTTTTCGTGGCAAAGGTATGAATTCTTTGTATAGTGCGACAAGAGTTTCGTGGTAAAAATGAGATAAATATCTGTTTAGAGTGGTTTTTGCTATCGAATAAGCCGATAACAGGCGTTTTTTGCGATTCGGAGTGCAGCGTGTGCGGAGGCGATGGACAAAAGCTGCGGAGAAAAGTGTGAGCGAGCGCGGAAGGAAGGGCTGTTTTACGTAAAAACGAAGCAAGCACGTACAGATCATACGTGCTTGCTTCGTTTTTTGCCCGACGTGCTCGGTGTTGGGTGGCGCTATTGGGCGACGAATGGGCATTTTTCCGAGCCCTGCGCCGAACGAGGGGGCTTGCCGAATCTACGCGCGCCACCTATCGATCTACCTACTCCGCTTATCGCGTCTACAGGTGACTTTTTCGAGCCCCGCCCCGTGCAAACTGTCGGTCGGCTCGTGGGAGAAGGCTGTAGCCGCGAGAGATCGGCTCCCGGCTGCGGAGCGCCGCCGCTCTGTTTCGGAGAACGCCTCACATACAGAGGCGCGCGATGTGAAAAGTGAGCCACGCCGCCACATAGGCGACGCCCGTGGTGTAAAGCATCGAGAGCACGGCATATTTCCACTGCCCGCTCTCGCCGCGGATGGCCGCAATCGTAGCCAGACACGGGAAATACAGCAAGGCAAAGACCATGTAGCTCAGTGCAGCCGCGGGCGAAGTGGCCTCACGCAAGGCCGCAGAGATCGCCCGGTCCGCCTTCGCGTCGTTGCCCGATCCCGCAGCCGCCGCACTGTCCTCGTCCATGTGGTAGAGCACGCCGAGTGTCGAGACCATCAACTCCTTGGCCGCTGCGCCCGTCAGGAGCCCCACGCCCATTCTCCAGTCGAAACCCAGCGGCGCAATGGCCGGTTGGATGAGATGTCCCGCCTGTCCCAAATACGACTGCTCCTGCCGTTCGAGGGGCGAGAGCTCTCGGTCCGGATGCGGGAAATAGCCCAAGATCCACACCACGATCGAAGCCACGAGAATCACGCCACCCATTTTTCGCAGGTACTGGCGACCCTTCTCCCACGTGTGGCTCACGACACTCTGCGCCACCGGGCGCCGATAAGGCGGGATCTCCATCACGAAATGGCTCTCTTCGTGTCGGCGAATGAAGTGACTCAGCAGCCAAGCCGAGAGCAGGGCCATGAGAATGCCGCCGCAGTAGAGCGAAAAGAGCACCCACGTGGCTTGATGCGGGAAGAAGGCTAGCGTGAACACCGTGTAGACCGTGAGTCGCGCGGAGCACGACATGAAAGGCAAGGTGATCATCGTGAGCAATCGGCTCTTTCGGTTCTCAATGGTGCGTGTGGCCATGATGGCCGGCACGTTGCAGCCGAAACCCGTGAGCATCGGGAAAAACGACTTGCCGTGCAGTCCCACGCGCCGCAGCAAGGGGTCGAAGAGCAGCGCTGTGCGTGCCAGATAGCCCGAGTCTTCGAGAATGGAAATGAAGAAATAGAGGATCAAAATCTGCGGGAGAAAGACAATCACGGTGCCCACACCGCCCACCACTCCCGACGCCAGGAGATCGACATACCAGCGATCTTTGGGCAGAACGTTCGTGAGCGTCTCGGTCAGCCACGTCACTCCGGCCTGCATCCAGCCCATCGGATACTGTCCGATGGTGAATGTGGCCCAGAAAACCAGCAGGATCACGAGGAAAAAGACGCCATAGGCCAGCGGATTCTTCACCAAGAAGCGGTCGACCCACGTGGTGAAGCGCACCGCTTTGCTCTCTCGCAGTCGGTAAATGTCCGCCAGATAGTGGTGCACCAGTGCGTGCGGGTCGGCCGCCGAGTGCGGGTCGTTGGGCGGCGGTGTGGGCTGTTCCTCGCGACGGTCGTAGGCCTCGATCACCGCTTCGGCCAGGGCTTTGAGCCCCTCGCCGCGGCTGGCCACACAAGGCACGAAGCGCATGCCCATGTGCGCCGAGAGTCGGTCCACATCGAGCGTCGATCCGCTCTCCGAAAACTCGTCCCACAAGTTGAGCGCCCCCACCATCGGCAGTCCGAGTCGGCGCACTTGCAGGGTGAGCAGCAGGTTGCGCTCCAGGTTGTTCACATCGAGCACGTTGATCACCGCGTCGATTTCGCCCTTCAAGAGCTCGCTCATCACATAAGCCTCCTCCGGCGAGTAGGCGCGCAGCGAGTAGGTGCCCGGCAGATCGACAAATCGCACGGTGCGCCCGTCGATGTGTGTTTCGCCCACCACACTGGCCACCGTCACCCCCGCATAGTTGCCCGTGCGTTCGTGTCCGCCGGAGAGCGCGTTGAACACCGTGGTTTTTCCGCAGTTGGGATTGCCCACAAGTGCCACCGTGATGGTGCCTTCTGCCTTGGGAGCGAGCGGTTTGCGCGGTCCGCACCCCGGGCAGCCCCCACAACTTTCGGTCGCGCAGCCGGTGGCCGGCACGATGGGGCCCGAGGGCAGTGGCGCCGCGGCGGCAGTTTCGGCGGCGGTGCGGGCCACTCGTTGCTCGTCGGCATAGTTTTCGTTGGGTCGTTGGGTGCTCACCTCGATGAGTTGCGCCTCGCCGGTTCTGAGTGCGACGCGCTGTCCGAGCATGGCGTAGATCACGGGCGAACCGCTCGGCGTGGCATAGACGCGCGTCACCTCTTGTCCCGGCACGAAGCCGAGTTCTTCGAGGCGGACGCGCAGCGAAGGGCTGCCCTTGATGGCGGTGACGTAGGCGGTGGCCCCGTCTTTGATGTGTGAAAGATTCATGCGTTGTTAAGTCGTTGGGTCGGTGCGTGCAAAAAAGGCGTATCGACGTTGTTATATATAAGGAGCAATGTGCAAAGTTACGGCTTTCTCCCGCGCAATGCAATACCCACAAATAGTGATTGTGGGAGGAGGAATTGCAAAGAGCAAATGACAACTTGGAAGAGCTCCCATATTTCGGCTGAAAATAGGGAAGTCGTGTCCGATAGTCCGTAGTTTTTTTCGTAAATTCGCCGAGCAAAGACTACACTTCCCGTACAAGAAATCTCCCAATAATGAAACAAACCAAGATCGTCTGCTCGATCAGCGATTTGCGCTGCGACGAAAATTTCCTCCGCAAGTTGTTTTTCGCCGGCATGAACGTGGTGCGCATGAACACCGCCCACGCCTCTGCCGACGGCATCAAGAAAATCATTCGCAACGTCCGTGCCGTTTCGCCCCACCTCGGTCTGCTCATCGACACGAAGGGTCCCGAAGTGCGCACCACCGGACTGGCAGCCCCCCTCGAATACAAAGCCGGCGAAGAAGTGCGCATCTATGGTTGTCCGGATCGCGACACCACGCACGATGTCATCAATGTATCGTATCCCCACTTCGTGCGCGACGTGCAAGTGGGCGACCATGTGCTCTTCGACGACGGGGCCATCGACATGCTGGTCACGGCGAAAGACGAGGCCCTGCACGTCACGGTGCAAAATGACAGCGTGCTCGGCGCGCACAAGAGCGTGAACGTGCCCGGCGAACACATCGATTTGCCCGCACTCACCGAGCGAGACAAGGCCAACATCCTCCTGGCCATCGAAGAAGACATCGACTTCATCGCCCACTCCTTCGTGCGCAACGCCGCCGATGTCAAGGCTGTGCAGGACATTCTCGACGCACACGGCAGCGACATCAAGATCATTTCGAAAATCGAAAACCAAGAAGGCGTGGACAACATCGACGAGATCATCGACGCCTCCTATGGCATCATGATCGCGCGCGGCGACCTCGGCATCGAAGTGCCCATCGAACGCATCCCCGGCATCCAGCGCCAGATCATTCACAAGTGTGTGGTGAAGAAAAAACCGGTGATCGTGGCCACGCAAATGCTTCACACGATGATCAACAACCCGCGTCCCACGCGAGCAGAGGTCACCGACATCGCCAATGCCATCTACTATCGCACCGATGCCCTCATGCTCAGCGGCGAAACGGCCTCGGGCAAATATCCCCTCGAGGCGGTGCAAACCATGGCCGCCATTGCCGAGCAGGCCGAACGCGACAAAATGCGCGAGCACGACCTCGATCCGATGATCGACACCACCGATCAGCGTGAATTCTTGGCGCATGCTGCCGTCGAAGCTACGCGCCAACTCGGTGTGAAGGGCATTCTCACCGACAGCGAAACGGGACAAACGGCACGCGCCCTCGCCTCGTTCCGAGGCCCGACGCCCGTCATTGCCATCTGCTATAAGGAGAAGACCATGCGTTTGCTCAATCTCTCCTACGGTGTGATCCCCATCTACCAGAAAAATCACGTTTCGGCGCAATACACCTTCACGGCTGCCATCCGCATGATGCGCCAGAAAGGTTTCCTCGAGCTCAACGACAAGATCGCTTACCTCAGCGGTAGTTTCGGCGACGGGGGCGGCACGAGCTTCCTCGAGATCAATAAGGTGAGCACCATCTACGATAGCAAATATCGCTTCCACTTACCGGAGGGAGTGCACGTAGACGAACTTGCACCTTCCAAATAAACGTCGCCGCTTCTCGTCGCGGGGCTTTGAGCTCCGCCATGCGAAGCAGCTGACCCGCACAAAACGACCGCGACCGAACGCAATGTTCGGCCGCGGTCGGATTGTTTAGGGCGGCGTGTGGGGAAGCGGCGTGCCTCAGTCGCGTTTGAGCAACACGACCACGAGCCCAATCGCCACCACTACGTCGACCACGTTCCAGACGGTGCGTGTCAGCGCGATTTTGAAGAGGGGTTGGAAGAGCAACGTCAGCGCCACAAACACCCAGCCCGCGGTATTGCGGTCGCGCTTGAAGTAATCGTAGGCCAATGCGGCGAAAACCACCGCCGCCACGAAGCGAATGAGCATAAACATGCCGTAGGCGAGCGGAAAAAGGCAGACGAGGAGCGCAATGGCCACGAGGAGAATGATCATCGGAGGGAGGTTGGATTTCATAGTCGGTATATTATAATAGTGTGGCGGAGTGAAAACGGGCAACAGCGCCCGTGTGTGGTGGCAAAGGAACAACATATTTTCAAAACTCTGCCCATGCGACCGGCGAAAAAGCCGACCTCCGTCTGTCCGACGCCCATTTTCTGCCCGTTCGTCCCGCCGTCGGTTCGTAGCAGTGCATCCTTCGTTCGTTGCAAGCCTTGTTTCGTTCGGCCGTGGGGCTTTGTGAGCGTCGGCTTCCGCGGTCTCGGCGCGTAGCCGCGGGGCGGAAAACAAAAGTGGCCATCCTCCGCTGAGGACAGCCATCTTTCGAACATAGACATAACAATTTAAATTCTTACTCTGACGGACAACCGCCACCGAAGTGTCGGACTCTTCTATCAGAATGCACTGCAAAGGTAGGCACTTTCTTGACTTTTGGCAATACCCATTTGCAGTGATTTGGCACAGGTGGGCGCCCGATGTGCGATGTGCCCCCGTTGTGCGTAGGTTTCCACCGCATACGCTCTGCAAACTGCTGACAATCAGCGGAAATACGGAGTGGTTTCGCGGTGACTTACCGATTTTTTCCGTTTATGCTCCGCATTCTTTCACCAAAAAGTAGGTATTGCCTCCTCACAATCGGGTAGTGCGGAGCCCGGTGGGCATTTGTGACGCGCGGCTGCGTTCAATCGAAAAATTGCTTCCAATCGTCTTTGCCGAAGCGCTGTTCTTTGTCGTTTTGCTCGCGTCGTTCCGCGTTTTTCCGTGCCTTGGGCTTGCTCTTTTTGCGTGAGTCGGCATATCGATCTTCGTTGCGGCGTGTGCGTCCCTTCGGGCCGTGTGCGCCGCTGTCGGCTTTCCCGTCGGCGCGATCGGCGAAATCCACCACCACGCGGCGTTCGCCCACCTTGGCCTTCGCCATTTTGCCCATCACCAGCTCGGCTTGCTCTTCGGGTACCTCGAAGAACGAGCAGTTGTTCAGCAAGTCGATGCGTCCGATCTCCACCTTTCCCTTCACATAGCGGTTCACCAGGTTGATGATTTCGCGGGCGAAGAAGTTGTCGCGCTTACCGAAGTTGAGGAAGAGTCGGGTGTATCCCTCCTCAGCCACGGGATTTCCCTTGGCATTGCGTGCCCGTTTGTCGTCGCGTCGGTCGCGTTTGTTGCCCTTCTCCTCGCGTTCTTCGCGCGCGGTGGGCTGCACGATTTCGGGAGCGTCGGCATAGTAGGTGAGGAATCGGCCGAATTCCTGTTGCACCAAGCGTTTGACCAGTTCCTCCTTCGTGAGCCACTCGAGTTTGTGCATCACTTCGGGCAGGAAGGGCGCGATTTGCTCCTCGTCGGGCTCGGTGTGTTCGAGATTGTCGATCACCTTGTAGAGTTGTTTCGTGCAGATTTCCTTCGGTTCGGGGAGGGTTCCGACCTCAAACTTCTTGCCGATCACGCGCTCAATGACGCGCACCTTCCCCTTCTCGCGGAGGTGGATGATGGAAATCGAGGTGCCGCGCTTGCCTGCACGGCCGGTGCGCCCGGAACGGTGGGTGTAGTTCTCCACGTCGTCGGGCAGTCCGTAGTTGATCACGTGGGTGAGCTCGTTCACATCGAGGCCGCGCGCCGCCACGTCGGTGGCCACGAGGAGTTGCGTGCGGTGTGTGCGAAACTTCTGCATGGTGAGATCGCGCTGCGCCTGGGCCAAATCGCCGTGCAAAGCCTCGGCGCTGTAGCCGTCGCGGATGAGGTGGTCGGCCACTTCCTGCGTTTCGAGGCGGGTGCGGCAGAAAATGATGGCATAGATGCGCGGATAGTAGTCGACAATGCGTTTGAGCGCGGCATATTTGTCCTGTGCGCGCACCGCATAATAGATGTGGTTCACGTGTTCCGCGCCCTCGTTGCGGCTGCCCACCACGATTTCGCGGTATTCGCGGAGGTAGTTTTTGGCAATGCGCTCAATGTCGGGCCCCATGGTGGCGGAGAAGAGGAGCGTTTGGTGCTCGGACGGGATGGCCGAAAGGATTTCGTCGATGCTTTCGGTGAATCCCATGTTGAGCATCTCGTCGGCTTCGTCGAGCACCACGTGGCGAACGGCTTCCAGTCGGGCGGCGCCGCGATGAATGAGGTCGATGAGGCGTCCGGGCGTGGCCACAATGATCTGGCAGCCCTTGCGGAGTTGGCGAATCTGGCTTTCGATGCCCGCACCGCCGTAGACTGCCACCACGTGCAAGCCGTCAATGTATCGACTGTAGTCCTTGAGGTCGTCGGCAATTTGGAGACAAAGTTCACGCGTCGGGCTGAGAATGACCACCTGCGTGCTGCGGTCGTCGGCTTCCACGTTTTGGAGCACGGGAAGTCCGTAGGCCGCCGTTTTTCCGGTGCCGGTTTGTGCCAGCGCAATGATGTCTTGCGTCGGAACGGCGGCGCCGTCGGCGGTATCGTCGGTGTTTTCCTCGCCCAGGAGGACGGGAATCACCGCGGCCTGCACGGGAGTGGGTTGTTCGTAGCCTATTTCGGTGATGGCATTGAGGATCTGTTCCTTTAAGCCCAGTTCGGCGAATGTTTTCAAGTGAAGGGTGTGTTTGTGTGTTGTGATGTTGCGAATGAATGAAGGGGGATTTATTCGGCAGGCAGCGCCGCCCTACCAAAACGGCGGGGCGGCGCTGTGTTTAGTCGAATAGAGGTTGGTGGTGCGGGTGGGGTTTCCTGCGATAGTCGTCGTGCGCGGCCTTGATCAGTTGGATGCACATTTGCGGATCGGCCTGCCGGAGGTCGGCATAGTGGCGTCCCAGACTCTCAAAGAACTCAGGTGGTCCCACCAATCGGGCGAAGTTTTGGCAACCGCGCTCCACGCTGATTTTTTTGCCCCATTTGAGGGCGTTGGTGTCGAGGAGCGAAAAGTGGAAACGCTCGTTGATGCGGTCGAAAAGGATGTTGCCCGCCGAGAAATCCTTGTGGATGAAGCCGCTGGCGTGGAGCTGTGCGGCGTAGCGTGCGAAGTGCTTGGTCACCTCTTCGCGAAAAGCCCCGTCGAAGCCGGGGATGTCGCGCATGGAGTGGCGATAGTCCGAATAGACACTCACGAAATAGTGTGTGGCATCGAGCAGTCCGCGGCGATCGCTCAGGAAAGCCACCGGTTCGGGGCTTTCGAAACTGCGTTCCTTGAGCAGGAGCGAAGTGACGAAGGCCTTTTTCGCCTTGTTGGCCTTGTAGACGCGGGTCGCCATTCGGTGTTTGAGCGGCATGCGTCCGTAGCGTTTCACGGCGAGTCGGCAGCCGTCGATTTCGATGAGGCGAATCACGTTGCGCGCGTGGTAGATTTCCTGCCCCACGCTGTCGAAGTGTCGCACCGCCTGCACGAGTTGTTCGCGAAGCCGGTCGTATTTGGGATTGAGAACGATGTGCATCAGCTGAGTCCTGTGATTTCTCCGTTGATATAATCAATATTGAGTGCCTGGGGCGCCTTGGGCAGTCCGGGCATGCGCATGATGTCGCCCGCAATGGCCACGATCATCTCCGCTCCCGCGTTGATCACCACGTCGCGAATGAGGAAATCGAATCCCTCTGCGGCTCCATATTGCTTGGGATCGTCGGAGAAGGAGAATTGCGTCTTGGCGATGCAGACGGGGAAATGGCTCATGCCGAGCGTTTCCGCGAGGCGCAGGCGCGTGAGTGCGGGTTTGGCAAAGGTCACCGAGGCCGCTCCGTAGAGATGGCGGGCCACCTTCTCGATCTTGGTGCGCAGGGAGTCGCTGTCTTCATAGGCGAAGCGCAGCGGCGCGGAGGGTGTTTTTTCGACGGCGTCGACCACAATGCGCGCCATCTCCTCGGCGCCGACTCCGCCTTCGGCGTAGGCATTGTTGATCACGAAAGGCGCTTCGAGCACCTCCTCGCAGTGGCGGCGCAGCAGTTCCATCTCTTCGTCGGTGTCGGCGGCGAAGCGATTGAAAACGATCACCACGTTCTGTCCGAACGAGCGGAGGTTGCGCAAGTGCTTGTCGAGGTTGGGCAGCCCGGCGCGGAGCCCTTCGAGATTGGGTTCCGCGATTTGGTCGAGAGGCACGCCGCCGTGCATTTTGAGTCCCTGTGCGGTGGCCACCAGCACGGTGAGAGCGGGTTGGAGTCCGGCCTTTCGGCACTTGATGTCGTAGAATTTCTCCGCCCCCAGGTCGGCGCCGAATCCGGCTTCGGTGATGACGTAGTCGGCGTGCGAGAGGGCCATTTTTGTCGCCACGACCGTGTTGCACCCGTGGGCGATGTTGGCAAAGGGTCCGCCGTGCACGAAGGCCGGCGTGTTTTCTGTGGTCTGCACCAGGTTGGGTTCGAGTGCATCTTTGAGGAGCACCACGATACCGCCCGCCACGCCGAGATCTTTCACCGTGAAGGGCGAACCGTCGAATCGGTAACCGAGGAGAATGTTCTCAATGCGTCGGCGCAAGTCGGCTTCGTCGGCCGCCAAGCAGAGGATGGCCATGAGTTCGCTGGCGGGGGTGATGTCGAAGCCCGCCTGCGTGGGGATGCCGTTGACCGAGGGGCCGAGTCCGGTGACGATGCTGCGGAGCGAACGGTCGTTGACGTCGAGCACGCGTCGCCAGAGCACTTCTTTGAGTCCGAAGCCCTCGGCGCGATGCTGGTAGAGGTAGTTGTCGAGCAGGGCCGCGATCATGTTGTGCGCGGCGGTGATGGCGTGGAAGTCGCCGGTGAAGTGGAGATTGATCTTCTCCATGGGCAGCACCTGGGCGTGTCCGCCGCCGGCCGCTCCGCCTTTCATGCCGAAGCAGGGGCCGAGCGAGGGTTCGCGCAGGGCGACGACGGTTTTGCGGCCGATGCGGTTGAGTCCGAGGGCCAGTCCGATCGAAACCGTGGTCTTGCCGATACCGGCGCGGGTGGCCGAGATCGAGGTCACGAGGATGAGGCGACTTTTGTGCGCTTGCGTTTCGTCGATGAGGCGCAGGGGCACTTTCGCAATGTATTTGCCGTGCTGTTCCAAGTCGTTTTCGTCGATGCCGATTTGGGCGGCGACGTCGCGGATGGGGAGCAGCGGTGTGGCGTGTGCAATTTCGAGGTCGGTCATGGGGGGATGGGGGAGAGGGGTGGAAGAATAAGGCAAAAGTGTGCCGTCGTCACGAAGAAGTTGGGGAGGACGGCGGTGCAAAAATACGAAAAAAGCGCGACGCGCGTTTGTGTTTTGTGCAGTAATTCACGCAGATAGGTGCGGAAAAACGCCTCAAAAGCGACAAAAGTAGTGACGAGGGTCGAAATGCGCAGCCGCCAACGCAAAAACGCCCCTCGGCGGTCGGGCGAACGACCGCCGGGAGGCGATGAAAAGAGGGGGCTGCGCGCAGGCAGCGTGGCGAGGCCGCGGCGATTAGTGCACGACGGTCTTCACGCCGTTGATGATGTAGACACCGCGTTCGGCTTTCTCGACACGACGACCGTTGAGATCGAAGATCACGGTGCGACCGTTGCTGGCATTGACGCGGTTCACGGCTTCGGGATCCTGGGCCACGACGAAGTTCTTGACCTCCCAAGTGGCGGCACCTTCGGTGGTGCTGGTGTACTTGAAGCCGAACTGCACCTTCTTGCCCGTGTAGTTGCGCAAGTCGATGGTACCGGATTTCACATAGTCCCACTTGTTGCCGGCCGGCCATTCCTTCACTTCGAGTTCCTGCCAAGCTCCGTTTTCACCCTCGCGGATGTAGAAGCCTTGCGTCGAAGCGTCGGTCTTGAAGTTGAGGGCATGTTCGAAGCTCACGAACGAATTCTTGGTGAGTTCCACCTCGGGCGAGATGGCCCAAGCCTCGGAAGCGTAGATCTTTTCGTTGCCTTTCTTCTTGCTGCCGGTGTGAGCCGTAGCCTTCAGACTGAATTTGGCGTCTTGCGCCCATACAGCGGTCAGGCCTTCGGGCAGGTTGCCCTGCTCGAGCGTCCAGCCGTCGGCATTGTCCGTGAGTGCCTTTTCGTAAACGGTGGCGCCGACGGGCGTTTCGGGCTTGGGTTCGGGCTTGGGTTCGGGCTTGGGATCAGGCGTGGGCTTAGGCTCCGGTTTGGGCTCCGGTTTAGGATCGGGAGCGGGCGTTGTGCCGACGGCCGTGAGCGTCACGTCGTCAAAGAAGACTGCGCCTTCCGATTTCTTCTTGTTCACCACGAAGACGTCGATCGAAGCGTCCTGGTCCAAAGTGAATTGGAGGGTGAATTGCTTCCACTCGTTGTTGTCGACTTCGAGCTCTTGGCCATATTTGTAGTCTTTCGGTTCGGTTGCTCCGGTGGGGTGCCAACCGCCACTAACCACTCCTTTGCTTACCGCTTTGGCATAGAACGAAAGGGTATAATTGCCGGCCTTGAGCTGGAGCGCATCGCAGTGGTAGCGCGAGTTCAGCGCCTTTTTGCCTTCGCCCTTGTGCTCTACTTCGAGCGCCTTTCCGCTGCGGCCTTCTGCGGCTTCCTTCACCGTGGCATTCGAGGGGCTGCCTTTGGCACTTTTCTGCCATTGGGCGGGCGCACCGCCGTCCCAGTTTTCGAAGTCACCGTTCTTGACGAGGTTGTCTTGGGCGGCAGCCGTGAGACCAACGGCGAGGAACATTGCGATTGAGAGTAAAGATTTAACCATAGAACAAAGTTTTAGAATGATACTTACTGCGAATTTGGGCATTTCTTTTGTCTGTGGCAAATAAAAATGTGAGAAAAGCGCCCCACACGACGGGATTCTGCCGTGCGGGGCGCTTTTGCCTTAGAAAAAAGGGGACTTTGCGTGGAAAACGGGGCGTTTTCCGAGAAAGAAGGGCGTTTCGATCAGAAGCCCCCGATGGAGTTGACGACGATCACGGCCAAAACGATGGCGGTGATGGCGGCATAGAGCCAATCGCGCTCGAGAGTGAAGTCGAGGAGCGAGAGCACCACGCGCATGATGGGGGTGAGAATGAGCGCCACGACCCCGAGCTGGATGCAGCTATGGGCATTGAGTGCCGCAACACCGCGCACGATGCCCGTGAGGCTGGTGTAGTCGGTCTGTGCGGCGGCTGTGTGCGGATCGAAATGTCGGTAGTCGGGCACGGCATCTGCGCCGTGAGCGATGAGATAGTAGAGACCGCCCAGCGCGGCCAGCACACAAGCCAGCGTGACCCCGCGGCGCAGGGTGTTGCCGATGAGTTGTTGGATGTCAGGTTTCTGCATGATGGAGCGATGGGTTAGTGGTTGAGCCCGCCGGTGAAGCCCATGTAGATCATATTGAGGGCGACGGCGAGAATGGCGAAGAAGAAGATTTTGCGCAGCAGCGACACATCCATCCGTTTGAGCAGGCGTGCGCCGGTGAGCGCACCGAGGAGTACACCGATCATGATGGGGAAGGCAATGCCCGGCACGATGTTGCCGCGCTGAATGTAGACCACGGCCGAGGCACAAGCGGTGACGCCGATCATGAAGTTGGAGGTGGTGGTGCTCACTTTGAAGGGCACTTTCATGCAGGTGTCCATGGCCAGGACTTTGAGCACGCCCGATCCGATGCCGAGGATGCCCGAAAGCAAACCGGCCAAGAGCATCACGCCGAAACCGCCCGCCACGTTGGTCAGTTGGTAGGGCACGAGTTGTCCGTTTTTGTCGGGATAGGTGCCGAAGAGTTTGAGACGGCGAGCCAGATCACTGCCTTTCACGTCGGTGTGGTCCTCATGTTTGCGGCGCTGGGAGAGGGCGGTGAGGGTGAGTACGCCGCCGAAGATGACGGCCAGCACGGAGTTGTTGAGATAGATGGCCACGGCGGCACCCGCCACTGCGCCGAGTGTGGTGGCAATCTCGAGGAGCATGCCCAAACGAATGTTGGTGATGCCCTCTTTGACGTAGGCGGCACCCGAACCGCTGGAGGTGGCGATGGAAGCCACGAGGGCGGCGCCGACGGCATAGTGGAAGTCGACCCCGAAACAGAGCGTGAGGAGCGGAATGACGACCACCCCGCCGCCCAAACCGGTGAGCGAACCGAGCAGTCCTGCGGCGTAGGCGCCGACAAGGAGGATGAGTGTGAAAGCTAAAACGGTCATGTAAAACGGATTGTGTAGTGAAGTCTGTGTGTAAGCGGCGCGAAATTACGAAAAAAGGGGCTGTTTTCCGTGGCTTGTGGCCGTCGGCGTCTGAGAAATGCACTTGCCGTATCGGATTTAACGGACGCGCGCGGTGCATTGTCGCTCAGTGTCACTCCGAAGGGGTACTTTTGCTGCGTCAGAGACTCGTAGCAGTCGTCGTCCCTTCGCAGTGCGGTTTCCGGCTCCGGCCGATGCGCGGAGGATGCAGGCGGCGACGCCCTGTCCCCAACCGGTTATCCTTGATGATCTCATACTATGACACCCCGGTTCGTTTTGTTTTGTTCGGCTCCACCGCACGAGTCGGCACGCTGCCCGGCCGTCACGCCACCCACAAGGAGGGCGAGCGTCGTACCACAGCGTCTTTTTTTTGTTGCCGCCGTCCGCCGGCTTGCCGGGAGCACCGGTTGTTCCGCGGCAGATTTGTTTTTTACGAAAGAACTCGGTGATCGAAATCATTCGGTCACCGAGTCTTCTTGTTTTAGAGCGTGTGTTTCATCCCGATTAGCGGCTGCGCGTGCCGGCGGGGATGCTGCGATTCACCGTCAGTTGGCGCAGGGCTTCTTTCACCACGTCGTTTCTGCGGTTCACCAGGGTGTAGTATTCGTTGCGGTCCCAGACATCGTAGGCGATGAGGCACTTGAGCACGAATTTGAGGTCGTCCATGGTGGCTTTGCGCTCGGCTTCGTCCTTGGGCGTCACCTTCTTTTTGGCCGCTTCGGCTTCGACGCGGGCAATGAGTTCGGCGGGCACTTCAAAGTTCTTCTCGAAATCGTCGAAACGCTTGTAGCGGTCGAGCAGTGTGGCGCGATTTTTGTCGACATAGCGCAGCACGGCGTCGTTGAAAAGGTTGTAGCGGCGCATGGCGAGGTAGTATTTGGTGTAGGCCGCGGTGTCGAGGGGCACAAAGACGTCGGGCATGATGCCGCCTCCGCCGTAGACCTTGCGATGCTCCATCAGCGTGTGATACACCTTGGAAGAATCGAGATGGATGGAGTCGGCGTGGATGAGTTCGCCGTGCTTAAATCGCTTTTCGAGGTCTTGCGAGTAATCTTCCTTCTGTCCGGGCACGTAAGGCTTCTGTATGCAGCGTCCGGAGGGGGTGAAATAGTGGCTGGTGGTGAGGCGAATCATGGATCCGTCGGGCAGATCGATGGGGCGCTGCACGAGTCCCTTTCCGAAGGTGCGGCGTCCGACGACGAGTGCGCGGTCGTGGTCTTGCACGGCGCCGGTGACAATCTCGGCAGCCGAGGCGCTGAACTCATCGACCAGGACAATGAGGCGCCCCTTGCGGAAGAGTCCGCCGGATTGTGCCTCGAACACCTGTTTGGGTGTGGCGCGTCCTTCGGTGTAGACCACGAGATCTTTGGGATTGAGGAATTGGCTGGCCACGTCCACGGCGGCTCCGAGGTAACCCCCGCCGTTGCTTTCGAGGTCGAAAAGGAGATCTTTCATGCCCTGCTTCTGCAATTGGGCGATGGCTTCGCGCACTTCTTTGCCGGAGGTGGCCCCGAAGCGGTCCAAACGGATGTAGCCGACGCCGGGTGCGATCATGTAGGCCGCATCGAGGGTGTTCATCGGGATTTTGTCGCGGGTGACGACAAAGGTGAGCACGCCGTTGACGGAGGGGCGGACGATGCCGAGCGAAACCTTCGTGCCTTTGGGTCCGCGCAGGAGCTTCATGATGCTGTCGCGCTCGAGTTTCACGCCGGCAATGGGGCGTCCGTCGACCGAAACAATGCGATCGCCGTTGGTGATGCCGGCTTTTTGCGACGGCCCTTTGGCGATGGCCTGAATCACCACGAGGGTATCTTCGAGCATGTTGAATTGCACGCCGATGCCTTCGAAGTTACCTTCGAGGGGTTCGTTCATGCGGCGCGTTTCCTCGGGATTGGAGTAGGCCGAGTGGGGATCGAGTTTCGAGAGCATGCCGTTGATGGCGTTCTCGACGAGCTTTTTCTGGTCGACACTGTCGACGTAGAGTTGGGTGATGGCCAATTGCGCGATGGTCAGTTTGCGCATAAGGTCAGGATCGGGCTGTTCGAGTGCGCGGCGCCGCTGTGCGGTGGCCGGCAGGAGGGTGACCAAGGCCACGACCAGGGGCAGAAGTCGGTTGACGAAGGAGGAAAACTTCATGTCTTAGGGATGTTGTTGGGAATTGCGGGAAGGAAAGCGCTGACATCTTTGCCGAAGGAAAGCAGTTCTCGCACCACGGTGGAGGAGATGTCGGCATAATGGGGTTCGGTGAAGAGGAGTACGGTTTCGACGTCGGAGAGTCGGTGGTTGATGCCGGCGATGTCTCGTTCGTACTCGAAGTCTTTGACCGATCGGATGCCGCGGAGCACAAAGCGCGCCCCGACGCGCAGCGCCAAGTCGGCGGTCAGATCGTCGTAGGCCTCGACCGTGACGCGCGGCTCGGCGGCATAGACACGGCGGATGGCTTCGACGCGCTCGGCGGGGGTGAAAAACGAGCGTTTGTTGATGTTGTAGCCCACGCCCACCACCACCCGATCGAAGAGCGTGAGGGCGCGTCGCACGATGCTGGCGTGCCCGATGGTGAAGGGGTCGAAGCTGCCGGGAAAGAGGGCCACTTTTTCGGCACTCGGCGCGGGGGCGTCGTTCGGTGCCGGGGAGGAGGGGGAAGAGGGAGTGGACATGGGGGTAGGGGCTTGAGGACGTCGTGCGACGGGAGGGGTTAAGCCGTGGTTTCGTCGACGATGTCCTCTTCGATGACGAGGTTGTCGATGATGAAATTCTGGCGTTCCATGGTGTTTTTGCCCATGTAGTAAGCCAAGAGTTCCTTCACCTTGTCGCTTTTGTGGAGGGTGACGGGTTCGAGTCGCATATCCGGTCCGATGAAGTTCTTGAATTCGTCGGCCGAAATCTCGCCGAGTCCTTTGAATCGGGTGATTTCGGGGTTGGGCGAGAGGCGTTCGATGGCGGCCAGTCGCTCTTCTTCGTTGTAGCAGTAGACCGTTTCGTATTCGGTGCGGGCATTGGCGCGCGCCTTTCGGCCCGCTGTGCCTTTTGCCCCGCCATTTTTGCCGCCGGCGGTTTTCTTTTTGCCCTTCTCGTCGGCCTCAGCGGTGGCCGGTGCGGCCTTTTTCTTGTTGCGCACGCGGAAGAGCGGCGTTTGCAGGATGTAGACGTGTCCCTTCTTCACCAGATCGGGAAAGAACTGGAGGAAGAAGGTCATCATCAGGAGGCGGATGTGCATGCCGTCCACGTCGGCGTCGGTGGCAATGATGACTTTGTTGTAGCGCAGGCCGTCGAGTCCGTCTTCAATGTTGAGTGCCGCCTGCAAGAGGTTGAATTCCTCGTTTTCGTACACCACTTTTTTCGTCAGCCCGTAGGAGTTGAGGGGCTTACCGCGGAGGGAGAAGACGGCTTGCGTGTTGACATCGCGGCATTGCGTGATGCTTCCGGAAGCCGAATTGCCCTCGGTGATGAAGATGCTCGAGTCGAAGCGCAGGTCCACCACTTCATCCTGCCCGCGCTTGGGTTTGGGCGGCGCATCGTTGAGGTGCACGTGGCAGTCGCGCAGCTTTTTGTTGTGGAGGTTGGCCTTTTTGGCGCGTTCGCGGGCCAGTTTCGTCACGCCGGCAATGGCTTTGCGCTCTTTCTCGCTCTCCTGAATTTTTTGCTGCATGACTTCCGCCACGTCGAGGTGCTTGTGCAGGTAGTTGTCCACCTGCTCTTTGACGAAGTCGCCCACAAACTTGTTGACACTCACACCGCTCAAGGCGAAAGGCTTGCCGTTTTTGTCCTTGTCGGGGGCCATGGTGAGCGAACCGAGCTTGATTTTGGTTTGCGATTCGAACATCGGCTCGATCACACGCACGGCAATGGCGGCCACGAGTCCGTTGCGCACGTCCTGCACGTCGTAGTTTTTGCCGAAATACTCCTTGATGGTGCGGGCAATGTGCTCTTTGAAGGCACTTTGGTGCGTTCCGCCCTGTGTGGTGTGCTGTCCGTTGACAAAGGAGTAGTATTCCTCGCCATACTGCCCGGTGTGGGTGAAGGCGATGTCGATGTTTTCGCCTTTGAGGTGGACGATGGGGTAGAGTCCCTGCGAGGTCATGTTGTCGGTGAGGAGGTCTTCCAGACCGTTGCGGGAGATGATGCGGCGGCCGTTGTGGAAAATGGCCAAGCCCGTGTTGAGATAGGTGTAGTTGCGGAGCATCGTCTCGACAAACTCGGCGTGGAAGCGGTAGTTGAGGAAGAGCGCCGGATCGGGTTCGAAGAAAATGTAGGTGCCGTTCTCTTCTTCCGTCTCGCCGCTGCGGTCTTCGATGAGTTTTCCGCCTTCGAAGGTAGCCTCTCTGAACTGGCCGTCTCGACAGGCGCGGGCCACGAAACGGCGGGAGAGGGCATTGACGGCTTTCAAACCCACACCGTTCAGCCCCACGGAGGCCGTGTACTGGTCGTTGTCGTACTTACCGCCGGTGTTCAACTGCGAAACGGCGGGAATCAGGCTGCCCAGGGGAATGCCTCGCCCGTAGTCGCGGATCGAAGCCGTGAGTTCGTCGGTGATTTCGACCTCGATTTTTTTGCCGAAGCCCTCATTAAACTCGTCGATCGAGTTGTCGATGCTCTCTTTGAGCAGCACATAGATGCCATCTTCGGCGTGCGATCCGTCGCCGAGTCGGCCGATGTACATACCGGGACGCATGCGAATGTGGGTCATGTCGTCGAGGTGGCGAATGGTGTCTTCGCTGTAGTCGGCGGCATTGCGGGCGTTGGCATCGAGAAGTTCGTCGGACATGATGAAGAAAGGGAGAGATTGAAGAGATGTGACGGGAGAGGGTTAAGCGGGATCGGTAGCCGTGGTGGTTCCGATGGGCTTCCGGTAGCAGCGGCGGCGTTTGTGCACCACCTGGTCGAGGTGTTTCCACTGATCCTGGCTCTTGTTGTTGGTCTCGAGTTGCGGATGACTCTCGGCCCACTTGAAGCCCATTTCCTTGGCGATGGGGATGATGTCGGCAAAGAGCAGCGCATTCACGCCCTTGCTCTGGTATTCGGGCAGGACGGCCACGAGGAGGAGGTCAATGATTTCGGAGCGCTTGAAGTAGATGGCCTTCAGCAGGTGCCACCACCCGAAGGGGAAGAGCTTGCCCTTGGCCTTTTGGAGCGCGTGCGAGAGCGAACCGATGCCCACGCCCATGGCCACCGGTTCGCCCTCGGCGTTTTCGATGACGGTGAGCAGGCGCAGATCGAGGAACTGCAGGTATTGGTTGGCATATTTGTCGACCTGTGCGCGATTGATCTCGCTGAATCCGAAGAGGGGTGCGTAGGCCTTGTTCACCACGTCGAAGACGCGATAGAGATAGCCGTCCTTCTTGATCTCCTTCACGCTCTTGAATTTGCGCACACGGAGGTTGAGTCGCTGTTTCACGATCTCGGCCACACGGAAATACTTGGCCTGATCGGCCTCGTGTCCGTTTTCGGGCACAAAGATCTTGCGCTCCACCCAATCCACGTCGTGCGTGTAGCCGTAGTGCTCGAGATGCTGCGGATAGTAGGGATAGTTGTAGATGGTCGACATGGTCGAGAGCTGATCGAAGCCGTCGATGAGCATGCCCTCGGCGTCGAGATCGGTGAAGCCGAGCGGTCCGACGAGTCGGTCGCATTGGTGTGCCTGCGCCCAGTCTTCGGCTTGTCGCAACAAGGCACCGCTCACCTCGAGATCGTCGATGAAGTCGATCCATCCGAAGCGCGCCGTCTTTTCGTTCCACGTGCGGTTGGCCTTGTGGTTGATGATGCAGGCCACGCGTCCCACGATTTTGCCGTCGCGCCAAGCCAAGTAGTAGTCGGCTTCGCAGAATTCGAAGGCCGGGTTCTTCTTCGGATTGTACGTGTCGAGCATATCCTCGAGCAGATCGGGCACAGAATAAGGATTGTCCTTATAGAGTTCGTAGTTGAAGCGGATGAATTTTTTGAGCTCCGCGCGGTTTTGCACTTTAGTGATTTCTACCGACATGGGGTATCGCAGGTTAGTGTGGAGTGTGGCGCACGCTTTTTCACACGCTGTCCGGAGGGGGCGTGGGAAGTGCGCATTCGGTTAGCTTGCAAATTTACGTCTTTCCTTTCACATGCTTCGCGTTTTCCTTGTTTTTTTGTCACTTCGTCTCTCCTTCGCCCTTCCTGCTGCCCTCGCGTGCCCCTCATTGTGCAGCCTCATCGCGTAGTGTGTCCCCGTGGTCGACGAGAGGAGATCGGCGCTCCGTTTCGGTCGCCGACAAGCGCCTTGCGCCTCGCTCGATGTGGCCGCTCGCAGGGGGTGCTTGCATCTTATTGACGCGGATGTCTACGTCGGAACGGCGAGTTGGGGAGGGGAGGTTCTTTTTTGTTTCGCCTTCTTGTCTTCTTTTCCCCTTATTCTATTTTGCTTGGCGTTGTGCACAGCCATTGCGTGCAACTGCACAAGAGGGATGTTGGCACTTTGTGTGCAGTATTTCGTGGACGCATCGGCCCTTCGACGAAGCCTCGAACGATGCCGGGGCGGGCAACGAGCGGGGTGTCGGCGCGACGGCAGAAAACACGGGGGCAACTGCACGGAAACGGGGAGCTTTTCGCACCGCCCTCCTCGTTCGTCTTCGAGAGGCGAGCACGTCGCGTGTCGTCGAACCGTGCCGTCGTCGTGCGCAGGAGGAGGTGGAAAGACACGGCCGCGAAAGAGACAAATGCAGGGCAAAAACGTAATTTGTAATGACTTGTGTGCAAAAAGCGCGTGCATCTCGAAAAAAAAGCCTACTTTTGCCGTAGAACTATCTTTCTATTATTGTCAACCTCACCATGCAAAAAAGATTACTTCTTTTCTTCATGGCGCTGCTCACCTCGGTGGCGGCGCTCACGGCGGCAGACCTCCCCAAGCTCAGTAGCGGGAGCAATGTCACGTGGTATTTCATCAAGTTTGCCAACAGCGGCAATGTTCTCGAAGCGCGCCCCGACGCGCAGAATGTGAAGCAGGCCGGCATGACCGGTCGCGGCGCACAGCTGTGGAAGTTTGAGGGCAACCTCTCCACGGGCTGCACCATCACCAACAAGCTCGGCCAGCAGCTCTACGTCACCTCGCAGCGCCAAAACGGCATGGTGGTAGCTTCCAAAAAGGCCACGACCTACAAGCAGTTTGTGGTGCTGACTTCTAAGAAAGACAGCCGCAATTTCGAAATCCATCCCGCCGGCCACAACGAGCTCTCGTTCAACCAATGGGGCGGCCCCGGTGTGGGTCAGGAAGTGGGTCTGTGGTTGGCCGACAATGACGTGAACAACGTGCTCAGCTTCGAAGACGAGAGCGCCTTCGCCTCCTATCGCAAGCTGCCCGCGCTCATCCCCTATCCGCAAAGCCTGACGCTGAAGAACGGTACGACGCTCAACGCCAAGACGCTCCGCACCGTGAGCTTCCCGGCCGACAGCCTCAAGGAAATGGTGGCCGATTTCGCCGCCCGCCTGGGCAAAGCCACGGGCAGTGCCGTGACGACGAAAGCCTCGGGCACGAGTGCCGAATCGGGTGCTGTGAGCCTGCTCACCGATCGCAGCCTGGGTGCCGAAGCCTACAAGCTTTCGGTCAGCGCCACGGGCGTTGAAATTCGCGCCTCCTCTCGCGCCGGTTTCTTCTACGGCCTGCAAACCCTCAGCCAGTTGCTCCCGCCCGCCTTCTTTGCCGGCACCCCCGCGCCGACGGCCGATTGGAGTGTGCCCGGTCTCGACATCGACGACAAACCCCTGCTGCGCCATCGCGGCTACATGCTCGATGTTGCCCGCCACTTCTTCGACAAGAACGAAGTGAAGCGCATCATCGACGTGCTCGCCCTCTACAAGATGAACCGCCTGCACTGGCACCTGACCGACGACCAAGGCTGGCGCATCGAGATTCCCGAATATCCCAAGCTCACCACGGTGGGCAGTCGTCGTGCCGGTTCGTTTGTGAACGACGGCATCAACCCCTGGTTCTTCGACGACACGGAATACGGCCGCGGCATGTACTACACGCTGGCCGATCTGCGCGAGATTGTGGCCTATGCCTCCGCGCGCAACATTGAGATCATGCCCGAAATCGACATGCCCGGTCACATGGTGGCCGCGCTGGCTGCCTACCCCGAACTCTCGTGCCTGCCGAAACAGACCTACAAGGTGCGCATCACCCCCGGTATCTCGCACGACGTGCTCAACGTGGGCGACGACAAAGTGATCGATTTCCTCAAGACCGTGCTCGGCCACGTGGCCGAAGTGTTCCCCGGCAAGTACATTCACCTCGGCGGCGACGAGTGCCCCACCGATCGCTGGAAGAACAATGCCCTGTGCCGCCAACGCATCAAAGATGAGAAGCTCTCGGGCGTCGAAGAACTCCAACCCTGGCTGGTGGAAACCCTGGCCGAATACCTGCAGAAGAAGTACAACAAGCAAATCGTGGTGTGGGATGAACTCATCGCCAAGGACAAAACCAACTTCTGGAAGAAACCCACCACGAAAGTCAAGCCCCTCATCATGGCTTGGAACCTGCCTGACGGCCGCCGTTGGGACAAACCCACCGAACAAGTGGCCGCCGACTACGGTTTCCAAAGCGTGATGTGCCCCTACAACCGCCTCTATCTCGACTGGATGCAGGTCACGCCGGGCGAAGCTGACGTGAACGAAGTGTATCGCGGCGGATGGGGCGACGGTTCTGTGAACAGTGTGGCCACCGTCTACAACTACGATCCGTTGGCCAACCTCGGTTCGCGCTCGCAATACGCCCTGGGTGTGCAAGGCAACATGTGGACCGAGACCACCAACAACAATGCCGAACTCGAATACCAGCTCCTGCCGCGCTTGCAGGCCCTTTCCGAAATCGCCTGGCTGCCCGCAGCCAAGAAAGATTGGACCTCGTTCCTGCTCCGTCTGCAGAACCACTCTTCGATCTTCGACGCCCTGAAGCTCACCTACGCCAAGCACTACTTCTTCCCGGCCGAAGACACCGAGTTCGACCAGGTAGTGGCCCAGGCCGAAGGCTACCTCAAGGCGATCAAGCCCGGCAAAGTGGGCTATGTGTCGCAAGCCGACTACAACACCTTCCGCAATGCGGTGACGGCCGCCAAGGCCGCCGGTGCCAACGCCCCCGGTGCGGTGCAGCAGGTGCGCAATGCCATCAATGCCCTGCGCGACTGCGCTGTGGTGCAGCCCGAAGCCGGCAAGGTCTATCGCCTCATCTCGGCCTCGACCTACTATAAGAAGAAGTATGCCGGCTCCATCCTCTACGAGGTGGGCGGCAGCCTGCGTGTGCACTACGGCAAGCAAGACGATGCCGACGAGCTCTTCAGCTTCATTCCCGTCACGGGTGGTTACGCCCTCCGTGCCGTGCACAGCGGCAACTTCGCACAGTTTGCCGCCTACGACCAAGCACTCACCATGTCGACCCGTCCCGGCACCGCCCTGCGCATCGATGCCGCCAAATTGCCCAGCGGCAACTATGAGTATGTGCCCGGCACGGTGGTGATCTCCGCCTCCGAAGGCTACACCGCCGAGACCGGCTCGAACACCAAGCGCTTGTTCATCAAGACCTTCGGTTCGAACGACAAGGCGAACGACATTCCCAACTCCAACCGTGTGGTGGCCTTCGACGATCCCTCGGTCTGCAACCCCGGCACGTGGTACATTGAGGAAGCCGATTTCCGTGTGATGCTCACCGGCCTGCTCACGCGCTGCAACAACACGCTGGCCGACGCCGATCCCAGCGTGCCCGGACAGCCCTCGCGCCCCGCAGTGGCCTTCCTCAACAACGTGGTGAAGCGCATCAACGCCACCTTGGCCGCCACCGACCCCGTGACGCAGCAGAAGTACAATGAATATGTGGCGCAGTACGAAGAGTTCTTGCAATTCCCCCGCACCACGCCGATCGAATCGCTCGATCAGAACTATCTCTACGTGATTCGCAACGCCTTCTACGACGACTACGTGGCACGCCTCGACGCCAACGGCTCCGTCTACCCCTCGAAGGTGGTGAGCGGCTCGAAGATCCCCTCCAATGCGCTGTGGTATGTGGTGAAAGCCAACAACGCCATCTACATCATCAACAAGGCCGGCGACAAAGGCACCGCCGTTTATCCCGTCCGCGAAGGCATCACGGTGAACACTGTCGATGCTGACCACTCCTCCAGCCGCTATGCTTGGCAAGCCCGCACCGCCACCACGACCAACGGCCGTCCCGGGATGAGCATCGTGGACGAAAGCGGTCGCTTCGGTTGGTTTGCACAGCCCGCCAACTTCAAAACGATCGTGCTCAAGCCCGCCGGACAGAACGGTGGCGTGTGGACTTTCGAAAAGACCGACTTCACGGTAGGTATTCAGCAGGTGCGCGCCAACGCCGCCAAGGTGAGCGGACAGCGCTACGACCTGCTCGGCCGCCCCGCCGGTGCTGAGCACCACGGCATCGTGATCGAAGGCGACGGCACGAAGCACGTGCGCTGATCGTCCCCCTCCCGCCGCCCACGGCCGCCCCGTTTCGGGGCCCGCGCCGAGTGGGTGCAACACAAAACTCCCCGCTTGTCTCAATGGACAGGCGGGGAGTTCGTTTTGTGTGGGTGCCCGAAGTCGAGCATCGGGGTGCGTGGTGTCGACGGATGCGGCACGTTGTGCTGTCGGCCGCGTTGGGTCGCCGCCGTCGCGGGTCAGAAGCGGTAGGTAACCGTGAGGTTCACATTGCGCGGTGCGCCGGGGAAGGAGCGCAAGCGGTCGTAGCCCGCAATGAAATAGTGCTTGTCGAGCACATTGTTGACATTGAGTTGCAGTTGTACCTCGTGCACCCGATAGTAGAGGGCGGCGTTGAGCAGGGCATAGCCGGGATAGGTGATCACGTTGGCGCGGCGGCCCACTTGTCCGAGGCGTTCGGAGACGAAGTTGGCGCCGATGCCGATGCCCAGGTGGCGGAGCGGCCCTTCGGGCACGATGAACTTGGTCCAGAGATTGCCGCTGTGCTTCGGCGTGCCGGGGCGCTGGATGTTCAGGTCCTTGGTACCGGCCGGTGCGTCGGTGATTTCGGCCACGTCGAAGGCATAGTTGGCCGCCACGTTCCAGAAAGGCAGGAGCTGTCCGGCCACGTCAACTTCGATGCCGCGCGAGGTCTCGCGTCCCACGGGGGCGAGGCGTTCGGGCTCGCCGGCGATGCCGGCATTGTAGAGCTCATTGCGCTGGGTGAGTCGGAAGACGGAGAGCGTGGTGCTGAGGCGTCCGCCGAGCCATTCGCCCTTGGCGCCCACTTCCCAGAGTTCGCTGGTCATGGGGTCGAAGGGTCCGCCGGTGGCGGGGTCGCTCTGCACCGCGGCCGACTGCGGATCGAAGCCACGCAGCCAAGTGCCGTAGAGATTGAGGGCGGGCAGGAGCGAATAGACCACACCCACGCGCGGAATGAAGGCGTGTTGGTGAGTGCGCTCTTCGCGACCGTCGGTTTTTTGTACCACGTCGGTGAACCACTCCATGCGGGCGCCCAACAGCAGTTGCCAGCGGTTCCACTTCAACTGTTCTTGCACGTAGAGTCCGTTGCTGAATTGCCGGTAGGGGTTGTTGGATTTCGATGTGTAGAGCAGTTTGGTGTCGTCGAGATAGAGATTGCCCGAGTTGTTGTTGAGATCAAAAGGCTGCACATTGGTGAGGGGGTTGCCCTGCTTGTCGGTGAGATAGTCGGCCGCCTTCTTCTTGTCGAAGGTTTTGGCCGTCTTTCCGTTTTTGAGCAGGTAGCCTCCGGCCTCGAGGTAGCTCGATCCGGGAGTCAATTCGGTGCGGAAATAGTCGTAGCCCAGGAGGAGTTTGTGCGCCACCGGCCCGGTGTGCACGTCCCAGGTGAGGAAGTTGTTGAAGCTATGGTTGCGGAAGAACCGATAGCGCTTGGTCAATCGCATGAGCACACGGGAGGGATCGTCGGAACCGTCGGCGAGTTTCACATAGGCATTGTCCTGCGAGTGCTCCATCATGTCCTCATCGTAGGTGGAATAGAGGTAGGTGCTGTTGAAGAGCAGGCCTTGGGCGAGGCGATGGGTGAGGCCGAGCGTGAGATTGATGTTCTTCTCGCGCAAGTAGTCGTTGGCCGCCGACTGCGAAGCGGTGATGGGGCGGGAAGAGAGGGGGCCGTCGCCGAACACCGCGAGACCGCGGTCGATCTTGCCGTTGTTGGCGCTGATCATCAGGTCGGCATTGAAGCGCGTGCGCTCCGAAGCCACATAAGTGATGGAGGGCGCCACGGTGTAGGTGGTGAGAGCTTGCAAATCGCGGAAACCGTCGGTGTTTTCATAGCCCAGGTTGAGGCGATAGAGCAGCGAAGCCTGTGCGTTGAGCGGGCCGGTGAAGTCGGCGAAGGCCCGGGTGGTGTTGAAACTGCCGGCGGTGAGGGTCACACTGCGGCGGTTGTATTCGAGCGGCTTCTTGGTGACGCGGTTGATCACCCCGCCCGGCGCAGCATTGCCGAAGAGGGTGGCCGCCGGTCCCTTGATGACCTCGACGCGCTCCACGTTGGCCAGCGAGGATTGTCGCCACAAACTGGTCTGTGCCCGCATGCCGTTGAGCAGATTGCCCGAATTGCGGTTGCCCGTGGCGCGGAAGCCGCGGATGGAAAAGTCGTTGTAGAAAGAGTAGGGTGCCACGCCGCTGATGTTTTTGGCCACATCGTTGACCGTCGATGCGCCCTGGTCGAGCACAAGTTCTTTCGTGACGTAGCCCACCGATTGGGGCACATCTTTGAGCGCAGTGGCGGTTTTCGTGCCGACGAAGGAGACCGAATTTTTGTAGGACTGCTCTTTTCGGCCGATGACCTCGACGGTGGGCAGACTGTCGGTGCGTTCGACGAGGCGGATGGGGGCCACTTCGATGGGGGTGCCTTGCGCTTCGTCGCGCACCTCCACTTCTACGCGAGCGAGGGCATATCCCACACTGTGCACCTCGACGGTGTGCCGCCCCGCGGGCACGCCCTCGAGAAGGTAGAGGCCGGTGCGTCCGGTGATGGCGCGGAGTGTGGTGCCCTCGATGGCTACGAAAGCACCGCCCACGGGATTGCCGAAAATGTCGGTGACCGTGCCGCGAAGTCGTGCCGCCGTCTGCGTCGTTCGCGCCGTTGTGGCGGTGGGAGGGTCGGGAGTCGTGGTGGGTTGTTGGGCGTGGGCGCTCACCGCGCCGAAAAGCAGCAGCGGCAAGCAGGCCGCTGAACAAGAGAAGGCGTTCATGTTGAAAACGTTTTAGGGTGGAATTCGCGCGCAGGTGCTGTGTCACGCGGCGCGAAGAGGTTTCATCTACGGCAAAGATACGGAGCCCCCGCCGTTTCTGCGCCCCCGTGCCCGCCTCATCGGCCTGTGCCCGCCGCAAAATACCCACTTGTGGTGATGCCCGCCGACAAAAATGCCCCTTCCGCCTGACAAAAAAGACCGTCGAGGTCGGTATGTTCGATAAATGTCGTATCTTTGCGTCAACACCTCGCAACAATTTAATAGAAAAACACGCCGCGCTCTCGATTTTCCCGTCGAAAGCGCCGCCTAATCCCTTGGAAAACATGACAAAAATCGCTGCTTCTGCCGCTCCGGCCGAAAAAATCGAGGTCCCCATGTGTGTCAACATCGTTCGCCTGCAGGACTATTTGCTCCCACCCGACGAAGTGGTGCTCTTCGACTGGCTACTGGTGAAACAATGCTACGTGTTTCATCACAAGAGCTTCTACTATTCGCAACGCCGTGTGGAGAAAGAAACCCGCATCGGTCGCCGCCGATTCGAAACAATCGTGCAGAAATTTAAGGAACAGGGTTGGCTGTGGAGCGAAGTCGCGCCCAGCGGCACACGCCGCAGCGCCGTGCGCCGATACCTCGTGTTCTACGACGCCATTGCGCGGATCTTGCCCAAGTTGGTGCGTTACGACACCGGCACCTACACGCTCTACAAAAACTACCTCGCCAAGATGCTCCAAATGAGCAAGGCCGTGGGAGAGAAGTTCACCGACAGGCTGCCCGGAGACTTGGATATGGAAGTCATTGCCCTGAAAGACAGTTTTCAAGCCATCTACGAATCGCGAGTGGCGATGCACAATGAAGCGGTGGCCTCGGGGCAGATGTCCGGAAACATGAAGGTGTCGGACCAACTCCCCTTCAGAGAAAGCTTTCAGAGCTATTTGCGAAAACTTATTGAGAAATATCCGACAGATACGATCGAACATGCTTTCTTGGTCTACTGCGATCGGGTGCTGAGTGAGCAACTTCGGCCCGAAAGCTTCATGGGATATTTTCTCCACTACAACGCCGTGACGGACGAATTCCCCATCTTCAATAGTTGTCTCGACGCCTATGTGACCACCTATTCCTATGGCAAGCCAAACAACTCGTGAGTGTCTCCCCGCGACCGCGGCCGTGTGGCGCATCTCGGCGTCGCGCGGCTCAGCCGTGTGCGGTTTTTCTCTTCGGAGAGCATAAATCTGCTCAGACACTGAATTATTGTGCAGCGCGACGGCCTTCGATGGCAGAAAAGTCGTATTTTTGTGCTGTAATCAGCTTACGTCTCATCACACCATGCAAATCATTTGCCATTTCTCCCGACTCATAGAGGAGTCGGCTCGCATCTACGGCGACCGCATCGCCTTGCAATATCGCGACTACAGCCGCTCCAAATGGATCGGCATCACGTGGAACCAGTTTGCCACGCGGGTGCATCGTACGGCGCGCGCGTTGGTCCACCTCGGTGTGGGCGTGCAAGACCGGGTGGCGGTGTTTTCGCAAAACAAACCCGAGTCGCTCTTCGTGGAGTTCGGTGCCTTCCGCTCGCGGGCGGTGTGCATCCCGTTCTATGCCACCACAAGCGGCGCGCAGGTGCAGTTTATGATGAACGACGCCCAAGTGCGCATCGTTTTCGTGGGCGAACAGCAACAATATGACACCGTTTGGAGTGTGCTGGGGCTTTGTAACACGCTGGAGCACATTGTTATTTTCGATCCCACGGTGCAACGTCGCGAGGACGACCGCCTTTCGCTGAGCTTCGAGGAATTTTTGGCGCTGGGGAACAGTGACGACGCCGACGAACACGAAGTGCAACGCCGCGTGAGTGAGGCCGAAGACGGCGACATGGCCAACATCCTCTACACCAGCGGCACCACCGGTCGCTCGAAGGGGGTGATTATCCTCCACTCGCAATACCTTTTCACCCTGGCCGCGCACGCCAAAGTGTTTGACATCACAGAAAATGATGTGGTGATGAACTTTTTGCCCTTCAGCCACGTGTTTGAAGGCGGTTGGGCGAAACTCTGTCTGAGTTTCGGCGCGCGACTGGCCATCAACCTCCGCCCGCTCGACATCCAACAGAGCATGCGCGAGGTGCACCCCACGTGCATGAGTGCCGTGCCCCGCTTCTGGGAGAAAGTCTACCAGGGCGTGCTCGACAAGATGGAGGCCGGCAACGCTTTGCAGCGCATGCTCATCCAAGATGCGCTGAAAGTGGGTGCGGAAGTGTGGGAGAAATACACCTCGCAAGGCAAGCGCCCGCCCTTCGGTCTGCGCATGAAATATGCCGCCTACGACCGTACGCTGTTGCGCCTCCTGCGCAAAACGCTCGGCCTGGACCGGCCCCACCTCTTCCCCGTGGCCGGGGCCACGATCTCGCCGGCCGTCGAACGCTTTGTCCACGCCGCCGGCTTCGGCATGATTGCGGGCTACGGACTGACGGAGACTTGCGCCACCGTGACCTGCGACCATCCCGGACGCCCCGTGACACTCGGCTCGATCGGCCGACCCTTGCCCGGCGTGGAGGTGAAAATCGGCGAGAACAATGAGATTCTCGTCAAAGGCGCCACCGTGATGCCCGGCTACTACAAGAATGCCGAGGCCACGGCCGAAGCCTTTACGCCCGACGGCTGGTTGCGCACCGGCGATGCGGGCTACCTCAAAGACGGCGAACTCTACATCACCGACCGCATCAAGGATTTGTTCAAAACGAGCAACGGCAAATACATTGCGCCCCAAGCCATTGAGGGCAAACTCACCATCGACCGGAATTTCGACCAGGTGGTGGTGGTGGCCGACCGCCGCAAATTTGTTTCGGCTCTCATCGTTCCCAATTATGCGGTGCTCGAAGCTTGGGCCACGGCCGAAGGTTTGCAACACGAGAGCCGCGAAGCGCTCTGCAACGATCCGCGCGTGGTGAACCACCTGGCCGAGCGCATCGAAACCCTCCAGCAAGATCTGGCGGCCTATGAGAAAATCAAGCGCTTTGTCCTCCTGCCCAATCCCTTCACCATGGAGAGTGGCGAACTGACCAACACACTCAAAATCAAACGCCGCGTGGTCTACGAACGCTATGCCGACCTGATCGAGCGGATGTATGTCGATGCACCGAGCGGTGGCCCGGCCTAAAAGTAGAAAGCGGCGGGAAGTGCCCGTCGATGCCCCTTTTCAGATTTGCCCTCGCCGTACCACGGTGGGGGCAAACCGCGTTTCGGCGGCAGAATAATTTTGTCAATCGCCGCGCATTCAGTACTTTTGTAGGCATCAAGCCCGCGCTCGGCACTTCGCCCCGACGTAGCGGCACACACACCCGATTCCACTCCCAACAAACGTATGATAACAGCCGAACAACTCAAAGCCGTGCATGACCGCGTCGAACAATTGCATCGCTATCTGGACATCGACGCCAAAAAAATGCAGTACGAGGAAGAACAACTCCGCACGCAAGACCCCTCTTTCTGGGACGATCGCGAGCGCGCAGAGGAACAAATGAAACTCGTCAAGGGACTGGAAAAGTGGATCAACGGCTACAAAGAGGCCAAGACCCTGGCCGACGAGCTCCAACTGGCTTTCGAATTCTACAAAGACGAGATGGTGACCGAAGAAGAGGTGGACGCGGACTACAATCGCGCCATCGAAGCCATCGAAGATTTGGAACTCAAAAACATGCTCCGCCAGGAAGAAGACGCCATGCCCTGTGTGCTGAAAATCAACTCGGGGGCGGGCGGTACCGAAGCCCAAGACTGGGCCTCGATGCTCATGCGCATGTATCTGCGCTACGCCGAAAGCCACGGTTACAAGGCCACCGTTTGCAACCTGCAGGACGGAGACGAAGCCGGCATCAAGACGGTGACGATGGAAATCGAGGGCGAAATGGCCTACGGTTTCCTCAAAAGCGAAAACGGCGTGCACCGTCTTGTGCGCGTCAGCCCCTACAATGCCCAGGGGAAGCGCATGACGTCGTTCGCCTCGGTGTTTGTCACGCCGTTGGTCGACGATTCGATCGAAGTGTACGTCGATCCCGCTTGCGTGAGCTGGGATACCTTCCGTTCGGGCGGTGCCGGCGGACAGAACGTCAACAAGGTCGAGACCGGCGTGCGCCTGCGCTACCAATATAAGGACCCCGACACGGGCGAGGAGGAAGAAATCCTCATCGAAAACACGGAGAGCCGCAAGCAACTCGAGAACCGCGAGAATGCCATGCGCCTCCTCCGTTCGCAACTTTACGACCGTGCGCTCCAAAAACGCAAGGCCGCACAGGCCAAGATCGAGGCCGGCAAGAAGAAAATCGAATGGGGCTCGCAAATTCGCTCCTACGTTTTCGACGACCGCCGCGTCAAAGATCACCGCACCAACTATCAAACCTCGGACGTCAACGGCGTGATGGACGGTAAGCTCGACGGCTTCATCAAAGCCTACCTCATGGAGTTTGCCGAAACCGACGAATAGTCTCGCTTTCCGTCGACCGCGCCGCCGGTGTCCCCAATCTTTTATCACATGAACCGGCATTCCACACCCCACACCCGCCACAAGCACGACGCCGCCCGCCGCGAAGCCGCTTCCGGTCGCCGCATTTTCGTTGCCATCATCGCTGTTTTTGTCGTGTTGGCCCTCCTGCTGCTCGCAGCCCTCTCCATTTTGTAATATGCTCGTAGAGATCGAACGCAAATTTCTCGTGGTGGGCGACTACAAAACCCACGCCACGTCGCACACCCACATCGCGCAAGGCTATCTTTGTGCCGACGGCGGTCGCACTGTCAGGGTGCGGGTGCGCGACGACCGCGGATATCTCACCATCAAAGGACCATCGAACGACGGCGGACTTTCGCGTTTCGAGTGGGAAAAGGAGATCTCGGCCGATGAGGCTCGCTTGTTGCTCCCGCTTTGTCTGCCCGGCGTGGTGGAAAAGGTGCGCTGGCTCGTCCCTGTCGGCGGGCTCACCTACGAGGTCGACGAGTTTCTCGGTGTCAACGCGGGTTTGACTGTGGCCGAAATCGAACTCCCCGCAGTCGATGCCCCCTTCGAACGCCCCGATTGGCTCGGTCGCGAAGTGACCGGTCGCCGACGTTACTACAATTCGGCCCTCACACGACGCCCCTTCCGCGAATGGAACGCCGCCGAACAGGCCGGCGATGCAGAGTGAGGTGCCTGCGCTGAAGCATTTGTCCCGCGCCGTTCGGCGTTCGTCTCCTGCAGGGCAGTGTTGTCGCGCCTCGTGTGCCGACGGCTCCCGTGTTTGTCCGATTGTTGTCGGGCCGGGTGCGCCGTGTGCTCCCGTTGATCGCAAGCACACTCCCGGCGCGGCCCTATGATTCCCCGTTTTTCGACACCTACCCCCAAAGGTCGCCCCGATGCACACCGCGTGCACCGGGGCGACGTGCTTTTCGCAGCACCGCTCCCGCACTCACCGCAGCAAACCGCGGCGAAATCGTACTATATATAAGAGATGAGTGTGAATAGTCGGTGGGTGCATCTTAAATTTTATGTCATAGAACATATTTGAAGCCCGAGTTGCAATGCCCGTTTGTTAAAATCGAGGTGTTGGAGCGGAAAAGCCCCGCGCTTTCTTGTTGTTTTGCAATCCATGGTGTAAATTTGCAAGCGTAGAAGTGTATCTGTGTGCCGCCCTTTCCCTCCTTCTCCTCCGTTCTTCGACAGAATGCGCGCAAAGTCTACGGACAGCGCTCGCTCAGTGCGGCATCTCTTTCTGATAATTCATCGATTCATCAATCCCAAACGCTCATATTTCCGATATGAAAAGCATTCTCAAACTCGTCTGTCTGGCAGCTGTCGCCTTCCCGGCGTCGATGCCTGCACAGCTCGTTGTGGATCGTCAAAAATATCCAGACTACGACCCCACGGTGCGTCCCGACCGTTCGCTGTTGCGCTACGGTTCGCGTCCCCGCCTGAAGGGAGCGCCGGTACCCGCCGAGAGTCAGCGCCCCGACCACGTGAACAATGCCGCCACGATGTACTTCCCGCCCATTATCTCGCAAGAAGGCGGTTCGTGCGGCTCGGCATCGCGCATCGCTTACATGTTCACGCACGAGTTGAACTCCTTCCGTCACACCAACGCCTCGCTGCCCGAAAATATGTATCCCACGCACTTCGTGTGGCTCCTCACTTACGGCAACTCGGGCAAGGACCAATTTGTGCAGTACGTGGGCGTGCCTTCGGTGAAAACCTATGGCGGCCGTGGTAACTCAGCCCTCTTCGGCTACAAAGAATGGGACAGCCAAGACTACGGCTGGATGACGGGTTATGAGAAATGGCACGAAGCCATGTTCAACCGCATGTGGCAGCCCCGCAGTCTGCCGATGAACGTCGGTTCTGAGGAAGGTCGCAACTTGTTGAAGAACTGGTTGTGGAACCACAACGGCGACACCGACTTCGCCTGCGGCGGTATTGCCGGTATCGGTGTGGCCTCTGCCTGCGCACAAGGTGGTATTCCCAAAACTCCCGCCAACCTCGAGGCCGGCGTAGTGGGACAAAGCTACGTTCGCTGGTGGGGTACGAGTGTTGACCACGCTCTCACCATCGTAGGCTACGACGACCGCCTCGAATTTGACCTCGACGGCAACGGAAAAGCCGGCGAAAAGGAAAAAGACGAGGTGGGTGCTTGGATCATCGCCAACTCTTGGGGCGGATGGGCCAACAATGGTCTCATCTATTGCCCTTATGCTTACGGCTTCCCCGCACACAGCGTCACGAAAGAAGGCGGCAAAGAAGTGCGCAAGCAGAGCGGCGGCTGGTGGCAGCCCGAACTCTACTACGTGCGCAAGAACTATCGTCCGCTGCGCACCATCAAAGTGAAGATGGACTACTCCCACCGTTCGGAAATGCTCCTTTCTGTGGGTGTGGCCACGGATCCCAACGCCACGCGTCCCGAAAAGACCATCGAACTCCACCACTTCCGTTGGGCGGGCGACGGCCACAACGGCGACCTTAACCCCGCACCTGCCGTGCCCATGCTCGGACGTTGGGCCGACGGTAAGCTGCATGACGAACCGATGGAGTTCGGTTATGACCTCACCGACCTCTGCGAAGGACTCGATCACTCCAAGCCCCTCAAATTCTTCTTCAATGTAGATGCTCGCACCAAGTCGAAAATCGCATCGCGCGCCAAAGGTAGCGGACACATCTATAATGTGTCGATCATCGACTACGAATTTGACAAGGACGGCGTGGAAACTCCGCTCGAACTCAAGAGTGACGACGGCGTGCTGCCCGTACCCGGCGGTAAGATCACCACGGTGAGTGGTGTAGTCTACGGCGAACAATACACCATGCCGCGCAACCTGCAGCTCAAAGGCACACAACTCACTTGGGATGCACCCCAGAACTGCGGTCACAGCGTCAAGCAGTACAACGTCTATAAGGACGGTGTGAAGATCTCCGACACCGAAAAGCGCGAACAAACCATCGATGGCAACGGCGCTTACAGCGTTTCGGCCGTGTTTGACAGTGGTATCGAGAGTCAGCGCCTGACAGTTAGCACCCCTGTGTCCGTGCAGACCCCCAATGTCGCCGCCAAGTTCAACAACAACGGCTTCAGTATCCCCGATGTCTTCAACGACTCCTATAATAACTGCACCATCGAGTTCTGGATCAAGCCCCAGAGCCTCAAAGACTGGAACCTCCAAGCCGGTCGCTGGGGACAATTCATGTTCCACGCCAATGGCAACGGTACTTTCACCGCCGGTTGGGATGCAGTGGGCGAGAAACGTGTGCACGCCGAAGGCGCTTTGAAGGTGGGACGTTGGAACCACATCGCCATGGTGGTGAACAAGAGCAGCTTCAATGTCTACGTCGACGGCATGGGCCGAGGCTCCGTCTCCGGTAGCCCCTCGTTCAGTGGCATCGGTGGCTTCGGCAACCTCAATTTCTGGTCGGGCGAAGACAACGGACAGGACGCCGTTTACGACGAAATTCGCATCTGGGACAAGAGCCGCACGCGCTACGAGATCCTCCAAGCCATGAACACCGAGTTCAGCGGCAGCGTCTTGCCCCAAGGCCTCATCGCTTACTATAAAGGCGACGTAATCAGCATCGACGGCAAGCCCTATCTTCATGACTGTGTAGGCGCACACAATGCACCGATCACCAATCCCGACACCAAGACCTACGAGGAAATCAACAGCGACAAGACTTGGAATACGGAAGTGAAGGGCACCATTTCGATCAACAACACGCGAGTAACCTCCCCCGCCACCGTGGAAGCCGGTCAGCCCGCCCTGTTCTCCGTTACCTGCCCCGACGCCGTGAAACACCTCGCTTGGAACGCGCCCGACGCAGGCGTCAAGGACTACAACGGCACGCAGCTCACGGCCATCTTCCCCAAGGTTGGCAAATATGATGTGACCCTCACGGCCTCCGACGGCACAGACGCCAACACAGTCACCGTCAAGCGCACCGTCGAAGTCACGCCCGCTGCGGCTTTCAGCGCCGACTTCAAGGCATCGCTCAAGCAAGTGCCCGCCGGCCAGCGCGTAAGCTTCATTCCCACCCAGCCCGTGTCCGGTTATCGCTACGAATGGACCATCGAAGGCGGTGATGTCACCTCCTCCAAGGCCGTTTCGGCAGCCACCACTTTCCAAACCATCGGAAAGCACAAGGTGACACTCAAAGTTACCTCCACTGCCGGCGAAGAAAAGACGCAGACGCAAGTCATCGACGTGGCCGAAGTGCGCCCCGAAGCCGACTTCAACGTGCTCACACCCGTCGTACTCCGCGGCGACACCGTTCGTGTGAAGGACGAGACCAAGTTCGGTCCCACCGACTGGAAGTGGATCCTCTCGAGCCCCAACAAGAATTATCTCGTGTCGGGTCGCAACGTCGAATTCAAGGCCACCGAACCCGGTGTCTACGACGTTTCGCTCACCGCTTCCAACAATGTCGGCACTAGCTCCAACGTGCGCAACCGCGGTCTCGTTGTGGTCAACGCCGATTCGAAGAGCGGCCTGAGCTTCAACAGTGCTTCCTCTCGCGTTGTGCTGAGCAAATCGCCCCTCACCGAAGAGGACAAAAACTTCACCGTTGAGTGGTGGATGAACCCCTCGAAGCTCACCGACTTCTGCTGCGGTATCGGCGACGATGACGCCAACTTCCTCATCAAGACCAACGCAGCCGGACAGCTCATTGTCAGCAAGGGCGGTCGCCAGGTCAAGAGCAACAACGATCTTGTTGTGGCCGGCGAATGGCACCACTACGCCGTTGTCGTGCAGAACAACAACGTCATCATCTACCGCGACGGACAGAAAGTCTTCTCGCAGTACGCTTTGAACGCCATCAAGGGACTCAACAGCTTCGCAATCGGCGCTTCGGCAGCCGACATGAGCGGTCAGATCGATGAATTCCGTGTTTGGGGCACCCCGCTCACGCAGGAACAACTCCAAACCTGGGGCAACGAGCCGCTCGACGTGAATGCAGCCGACGTCAAAGCCGCCGATCTCCGCGTTTACTACGACTTCAACCAGAACAGCGGCAATGTCCAAGACCGCGGTGCCAATGCCAACCACGGAACGCGCCTCGGATTTGGCCCCGACGGCGATGCTTGGCCCCTCTCGAAGGGTGTCTTCAGCCTCAACTTCTCAAATAAGGGCACTGCCGACGTGACGAGAACCTATTTGGCCAACGCCAAGAACCAATTCCGCCACACCAACGTGCAGATGAACGACGCCAAGAACGGTCGCTGGTACGAGTTGAAGGACTGGAAACTGGAGAACGAAGTGAAGAACGGCAAGGTGATCACCGGTGCCTGCTTCGACGCCGTCAAGAACGGCAACTTCACCGTCGCCACCGGTTGGGACGGCTTCGCCGACCTCAAGGACCACAAGGTCTACCAAGTGGTGAAACTCCCCGCAGGCCTCTATTCGTTGACGGTTACCTATGGTCAGCATGACCAAGCCGACGGTTCGTTCCTCGTTGTGGCAGCCGGCAACAAACTCCCCGACACCGACAACCTCTCCACGGCCATTGCTTCGCAACGCATGGAAGGTAAGGCCAACGGGGGCACGAACACTCTCCACTTCACCCTCGACAAGGAGACGGAAGTGGCCATCGGTATGGTCGTGAACATGACCGGTCAGCGCATTTTCTGCATCACCGACTTCATGCTCACCAAGGGCGACTTCGAAGAACTGCAAGGTGTGAACAAACTCACCGGCATCCTCGCTCCGCAGCGCTTCAACGCTGAGCAAGGCACCCTCTTCGATCTCAGCGGTCGCCGCGTCTTCGAGACCCGTCCCGGCAACATCTACATTGAGAACGGTCGTCGTGTGGTGAAATAAACCGCCGATCTCCCTCATCAATACGCGCAGCGCGCAAACTCCCCGTGAGTTTGCGCGCTTTTTTGTTTTCTTTCCATCCCGCGTAACCCATGTTACCGCTCGAAAGTCGCGCATCGGCTACCTTTGCGCCAAAATCCCGAATAGATGAACACAAATCCTCTCTACGCATTGGCCGAAAACTGGCCCGCCGATCTCCTTATCGACTACATCCTCAAGATCCATCACCGCGGCATCCGCGACAACGGTCCCGGCATCCTCGCCCGTTTCCGCCGCGCCGTCGAGGCGCGTCCCGAACAGCTCGAGCTCGCCGAAGCCTGCGCCCTCTTCGAGGAGTCGCTCATCGATCTTGACATGCACCTCATGAAGGAAGAAAATGTGCTCTTCCCCTTCATCCTCGAACTCTTCGAAGCCGATCGCGAAGATCGCGACCTCGAGCAGATGCACTGTGGCAGCGTCGCCAACCCCATCCGCGTCATGGAAGACGACCACGAGGGTGAAATTCAGCGCTACGCCCGCATCGCCCAACTCACCCACGATTTTGCGGTCGACGCCAACGCCGATGCCGACTATCGCGAACTCATGAGCGAAGTGGCCGCCTTCATGAACGCCCTGCACGAGCACATCCATCTCGAAAACGAGATCCTCTTCCCCCTCGCCGTACGCTTGGAAGATCGCCACGTACGCTTCTGACCCTTTCTCCGACACTTCAAACATAGACACACTGACATAACAATGGATCCCAAAATGTTCTGCTTCCAGTGCCAAGAAACGGCCGGCAACACCGGTTGCCTCATCAAAGGCGTTTGCGGCAAGGAAGCCTCCACCGCCCGTCTTCAAGACCTGCTCCTCTTTGTGGTGCGCGGCATCTCCGTGCTCGAACGCGAACTTCGCCGCCACGGCCAAGACATCGCCACCGAAGTCTATCACTTCAACACCGATGCCCTGTTCTGCACCATCACCAACGCCAATTTCGACGACGAAAGCATCGCCGCACGCGTTGATCGCGGTCTCGACCTCCGCGATGCCCTGGCCGAACGCCTCCGTGCCCTCGCTCCCGTGCCCACAGCCGATGCCGTGACCTGGCGCGCCGGTCGCGAAGCCTACGACGCCAAAGCCGGCGAAGTGGGCGTTTTGGCCGAAACCGACGCCGACAAGCGTTCGCTCACCGAACTCATCATCTACGGCCTCAAGGGCATGGCTGCCTACGTGGAACACGCCCAGCGTCTCGGCCACGAAGATCTCGATCTCAACCGCTTCATGTGCGACGCCATGGCCGCCCTCACCGTCGACGAGCTCGATGTCGAAGGCCTCATCGCCCTCACGCTCCGCACCGGCGAGTACGGTGTGAAGTCGATGGCCCAACTTGACGCCGCCAACACCGGCACCTACGGGCACCCCGAAGTGACCGAAGTGTCTATTGAGGGCGGCCGCCGTCCCGGCATCCTCATCAGCGGCCACGATCTCAAGGATCTCGAAATGCTGCTCGAACAGACCGAAGGCAAAGGCGTCGATGTTTACACCCACGGCGAGATGCTTCCCGCCCACTATTACCCTGCGTTCAAGAAGTACAAGCACTTCGTCGGCAACTACGGCAACGCTTGGTGGCAGCAGCGCGAAGAGTTCACCGCCTTCAACGGCCCCATTCTCTTCACCACCAACTGCATCGTGCCGCCCCTCTCCAACGCCACCTACAAGGATCGCGTGTTCACCACCAATTCCACCGGCTATCCCGGTTGGAAACACATCGTGGCCGACGCCGATGGTCATAAAGATTTCTCCGAAATCATCGAAGTGGCCCTCACCTGCGAGCCCCCGCGCACCATCGAACACGGCAGCATCGTCGGTGGTTTCGGCCACAACCAAGTTTTTGCCCTTGCCGACAAGGTGGTCGAGGCCGTCAAATCCGGTGCCATCCGCAAGTTTGTGGTCATGAGTGGTTGCGACGGTCGCCAGCGCGGCCGCAACTACTACACCGAATTTGCGAAGGCGCTGCCCAAAGACATCGTCATTCTCACCTCCGGCTGCGCCAAGTTCCGCTACAACAAGCTCCCGCTCGGCGACATCAACGGTATTCCCCGTGTGCTCGACGCAGGACAGTGCAACGACAGCTACTCTCTGGCCCTCATCGCCCTCAAACTCAGGGAAGTGTTCGGACTCGAAGACGTCAACCAACTGCCCATCGCCTACAACATCGCTTGGTATGAGCAGAAGGCCATCATCGTGCTCCTGGCCCTCCTCTATCTCGGCATCAAAGACATCCACGTCGGTCCCACGCTCCCCGGTTTTCTTTCGCCCGGTGTGGTCGATGTGCTCGTCAAGAACTTCGGCATTGCCGGCATCACCGACGTCGAAAACGATTTCAAGGTCTTTGGCATCGCCTGATCGGCAGCGTCCGTCCCATAGGCCGCCGGATACGGCGGTCCTCGTTCGGCGCGCATCTTAGTATTCGGGTTCGATGCCGTCGAACGTACACAAAACGCCCCCTTACCTCTCGAGGCAAGGGGGCGTTGTTCGTCCTGTGCTCCGACGTTTGGCGCAGGGCGAGGGTAGGGTACCGCCGTCCGCAGGGAGTGTTTTGCGGCTGTGCGGTGCACCTCCCGGCGCACTGCGTCCGCTTCCGTGGCAGTCTCCGCCTTGGTGCGGGCTCACAGTTCATCGCTCGGGAGCTCCACGGCCACGAAAGCCCCGTCTCGTTTCTCCACCCGCCCTTCGGCCACCAAGTCCGACAGCACGCGCGAGAGCGACGGCCGCTGCACACCCAGTTGTTGCGCCGCCGTCTGCACACTCTCCATGCGGCCACGTTCGTGCAGGAAGTCCAGCACCCGCGATCGCAGACTCTGCAACGTGAGTTGGCGCAGTCGGCGACTCAGAAATTGCGTACGGTCCGACACCTCCGCCACAAAGCGGCGCATTGCCTCCGGGTGCTGCAACATGAAGTCGAAGAGCGCCTCCTTGTTCACCGTCCATACCTCGCATTCGGTGGCCGCCGTGACCGACACCGGCATGCGATTCTCCGACCCGAACAAGAAGGCCGAGGCCAAGAGCATCGGTGCTTTGAGCACATCGATCGACAGGTCGCGTCCGTCTTGCACCATCTCCGTGTTGGCCTTCCCGGCCGTGAGCAGGAGCGCCGAACGGCATTCCGCCCCCTGGGAGATGATGCGCTCTCCGGGAGCGAAGTGCTCGAAGCGGTGGGGCGTCGCTGCCAACCACGCACGCAATTCTTCGAGGGGCGTTTGGGCAAAGATAAAGAGCTGGAGCAGGTCGTTCATGGAGCAGTGGATTGAGCGTGAAGGGAAAAGCGAGGGAGCCGTCGCAGTTGGCGATGTTTTAAGATAAAATGGCATTTGTTGTGCCGACTCCTTCGGGGAAATTTGAAAAAAACTCGGGCGTTTTCCGCCGAAATCCCCCGACAATTTGATCTTTGCGGGCGGTTTATTTTCGAGCTCAGCGCAAAGATACATTTTTACTGCGATATGTCGTGTTGTGCTGATCCACAAACGTTTCGCCCTTCCGCGCTTCGCTCTCGCGCATTCGTTTTCTGTCGCCATTGCCCGGCGCACGGCGTTGTGATCGGGCGCGGGCGACATTTCTCTCTGCGTCCCCCTTCATAAAACTGCCGCTCGGGGGGGCTATTCCGAATTATCTTTGTAATTTTGCCGTGCAAAGTCACCGTTGAGGTGATTGTGCGGGCCCGAAGCAGCACGAACTTTGCCGGGCCAATTCATTCACCCATCAAAATCACACAACATGATCGGAATTTATTACGGCAGCAGCACGGGCAACACCGAAGCTGCAGCAAACGACATCGCAGCGGCTCTCGGCGTTGACGCTGCCAACATTCACAACGTGGGCGATACCGACGCCTCGACGGTAGCCGACTACGATACCCTCCTGCTCGGTTCTTCGACCTGGGGTGCAGGCGACCTGCAAGATGACTGGTACGACTTCCTCGACAACCTCAAAGCACAAGACCTCGCCGGCAAAAAGATCGGTCTCTTCGGCTGCGGCGACTCCGACAGCTACGGCGACAGCTTCTGCGGCGCACTCGCTCAGATCTACGACGCACTTCAGGACAGCGGCGCCACCTTCGTCGGTGCTTACGAGCCCGAAGACTACCAGGTGACGGACTCCGAAATCAACCGCGACGGCAAGTTCATCGGTCTCGCCCTCGACGCAGCCGACGAAGACAAGAACCCCGAGCGTATTGCCAAGTGGGTTGAACTCGTGAAATAAGCCCCTTACTCCGCAACTCCCTACAAAATTTCATACACGATGAAAATTCAGAAAATCGTAGCTCGCGAGATTCTCGATTCCCGCGGCAATCCCACAGTAGAAGTAGACGTAACGCTCGAAAACGGCGTGATGGGTCGTGCATCGGTTCCCTCCGGTGCCTCGACCGGTGAGCACGAAGCCCTCGAACTCCGCGACGGCGACAAGAAGCGTTACGGCGGTAAGGGTACGCTCAAGGCCGTTGCCAACGTCAACGAGAAGATCGCGCCCGTTCTCTTGGGTCACTGCGTATTCGATCAGCGCGGCATCGACCACAAGATGCTCGCGCTCGACGGCACGAAGACCAAGTCCAACCTCGGTGCCAACGCCATCCTCGGCGTTTCCCTCGCCGTGGCTAAGGCCGGTGCCGCTGCCCTCAACATGCCCCTCTACCGTTACATCGGTGGCACGAACACCTTCACCCTCCCCGTGCCCATGATGAACATCATCAACGGTGGTTCGCACTCCGACGCCCCCATCGCGTTCCAGGAATTCATGATCCGTCCCGTAGGTGCTCCCTCGTTCCGCGAAGGTCTCCGCATGGGTGCCGAAGTCTTCCACGCCCTCAAGAAGGTGCTCCACGACCGTGGTCTCTCCACTGCCGTAGGTGACGAAGGTGGTTTCGCTCCCACGCTCGACGGTACCGAAGATGCGCTCGAAAGCATCCTCAAGGCCATCAAGGCTGCCGGCTACGAACCCGGTAAGGACGTGATGATCGGTCTCGACTGCGCTTCTTCCGAATTCTATGCCGACGGTGTTTACGACTACACCAAGTTCGAAGGCGAGAAGGGTGCCAAGCGCACGGCCGACGAACAGGTGGCTTACCTCACCGGCCTCGTTGAAAAGTATCCCATCGACAGCATCGAAGACGGTATGTCGGAGAACGACTGGGAAGGCTGGCAGAAACTCACCGCCGCCATCGGCGATCGTTGCCAGCTCGTCGGCGACGACCTCTTCGTTACCAACGTAGACTTCCTCAAGAAGGGCATCGAACTCGGTTGCGGTAACTCGATTCTCATCAAGGTCAACCAGATTGGTTCGCTTTCTGAGACGCTCGACGCCATCGAAATGGCTCACCGCGCAGGCTACACTTCGGTGACTTCGCACCGTTCGGGCGAAACCGAAGACGCTACCATCGCAGATATCGCCGTGGCTACCAACTCGGGTCAGATCAAGACCGGTTCGCTCAGCCGCTCCGACCGCATGGCTAAGTACAACCAGCTCCTCCGCATCGAGGAAGAACTCGGTGATCTCGCCGTTTATGGTTACAAGCGCGTGAAGCGTCAGGCCTAAGCCTCACGTTCTTGCGTGAGTGTCTGCCGCCTCGGCGTGCGGCACCCCGCATCACCCCAATAGCAAGCCGCCCCTTTCGCAAGAGAGGGGCGGCTTTTTCGTGGAAGACGGCTGCGGCTCGGCGACAATGACTCGACCACTCGCAAAATCGGGGCGACGACCTCCGCCCTCTGTTCGCTTCGAGCCGTTCATCGTCAACCTTCCTCCATCCTTCGTCGGATTTCCTCGAGCAAGACGAAAGTGGGGCGCAGGCTTTCCAAGCCGGCCCGAGAGTTTCCGCGCACCTTCCCCTCGGTGCGGCGGGCAAAATCGCGCACTTCGTCAAAGAAACCCTGTTTCACGATGGTATGCCCCGCCGCTGTCGGCGCGAATCCGTCGTTTTCAAGCAAATGGCGGGTGCACGCGGTGCGTCGAAACACCTTTTCCGTGGGGATGCCGAAGAAGGTGGGGCTTTTCTCCGTGCAGTCCAGAAAATTGGCGCCGTCCGTTCTGTAAATTCCTGTTCGGGTGTTGATTTCCAGCGATTCCATCGATGGTTTCCACGTGTAGGCCGTCGACAGTTCCAGGCAACCCACCGCTTCTCGGTGTTCCAAAACCAGCAACAGCGTGACCTCACCCCGCGAGTCTCGGCCGACGGAAGTGAAGCTGCGCACTCGGGCCTCGCCGAAGAGAAAACACACCCAATCCAGCGGATGAACGAACAAATCCGTCAGCACATCGCCTTCAGGGTAAGCGCCGGTGAGGAAACGATAGTGGTAACTGTGCACCGCCGCCCCGCGCAATTCCTGCCGCAAGCGGTCGGTCACCGGCGAAAAACGGCGCTGGAAACCCACCGTCACGGGGCGGTTGCCCGCACACTTCGCCGTTTCGATCAGGCAGTCGAGCTCTTCGAGAGAGGTGCAGGGCGGTTTCTCCACAAAGAGCGCTTTCCCACTCTCCAATACCGCACGGGCGATGGCAAAATGGGCCGACGGCGTCGCCGCCACGAAGACACCGTCAATTTCCTTGTCGTCGAGCACTTCGCGCAGCGAGGTCGTGCCGCGCACGCCGGGGTATTTCCGTGCCACGGCCGCAGCTTTGCTCGCCGACGAGCAGCAAACGGAGCGCAGCTGCAAACCTAAATGCTGCATGCACGGGAGCAGATGATGAACAGCGTGGTGGCCGAAGCCGACCATTGCGTACGCACCGGTGTAGAGATCGTTCATTTGGCGGAGATCCCGCAGACGTTTGTAGCGCCGGATGAGCGGAAGCATCAATTTCATGCGTCGAGATGAGTTGTTTGTTTCAAGTATTGTCTGTAAGTCATCCGCCGATCGGCCGTCCATTGGTAGCGACCGTACCAGCATTCGATGAGTCGTTTGGGCAGCAGGCGTTCGAGGTTGCGCAAGAGGATGATGTCAAACTTTCGGTGATAGTTGATCCAGCATGCATTGCATCGGTGCGAGTGGCGACACTGTGTTTCGCAGCTTTCGCGCGAGTTGAAAATCTCGTCGAGCGAACGTTCGTGTATGTTCCCCAAAACCACATCCAGATTTTGGCAAATCGGCACATCGCCGTTGGAATGAATCACCAGCTCATTGAAGATACTGTGGCATCGCAACCGTAGGCGTTGATTTTTCCACTCGTCGTAGAGCGCCACGAAATCGAAGTTTTCGTCCGTTTCGTGGATCGACGGCGGAATCTGCCGCAGGAAATCGGTGTGCGCCGTGTCGATCAGTCCCGAAGTGGTGTCGAAAAACGACATTGTGCTGTAGATACCGATGCGCACATCGATGCCATAGCGCTTGGCCACGGCAATGACGTGCTCCATGTCGCGGAACGAGTTCCAGGGCGAGAGGCAAAACATGAGCGAAATGGGAATCCGTTCGTGCCATTGTTCGATGACTTGCATCACCTGCTCGTAACCGTCGACGCCCCGCATGTGTCGATAAGTGCTTTTGTCCCCGTCGAGCGAGAGGTAGAGGTGTTTTGGGTGGTGCTTTTCCAACATCTGCGTGAGTTTCTGCGGAGCCAAAGCGTTCGACAGCAGGGTATAGTTAGGATGGTGCGCATCAAACCACCCCAAGATGGCATCCGCTTCCGGATGCAACAGAAATTCTCCGCCTTCCAAGCCTACGGTGGTGCGGGCGGTCACGCATTTTGACTCCATGATGCGGCGAATGTCGTCGAGCGAGAGGTGTTCGGCCGGTTTTTTCCAAATGGAGCAATGTTGACACCGCGATTGACACCGCGTAGTCGAATAAATCATCAGAGAAGTCAAGGTTTTGTGCCGAGGGCGCAGCAGGTTGTGAAGAAAGGTCCACCCGTTTTGTAGATAATCGTAGAGGTTGTACATGGTAGGTTATTTGTATCCTTTTTTGAAAAGGAGTGCATACCTGCCAAAATACTGCATGGTCTATGTCGCAAAATGCGACACCGCCGCTGCGAATCTCGTCGCGCGGCGGTGTGAAGCGCTCACCAAGTGAGGCGAATGCCGAAGGGAACCGTCACGCACCACGGATGTTCCGAACGATAAGTGCGCACCGATGTTCCCGTTCCGAAATAGTGCGTCACGCCGGGTTCGACAAAGAGCGTGAAGGGGCGCACGATGCGATATTCCACGCCGGCTCCCAGCTGTACCGACCATTGACACGGAGCGGAGAAGCGAGTTCGCAGCGGCGTCACGGAGTCGGTCGTTTCGACGTAGGCCTTTTTCAGCGAGGTGCTCACCGGCCATTCGAAGGTGGCTCCGCCCGTGGCGTAGACATCGAGGCGCCCTTTGCCCCAAACGCGATAGGTGAACCGCAAAGGCACGCCCAAATAATCAATCCGCTGTTGTTTTTGAATGCGCCCTTTGTGGAAGGCGCTTTCAAACTCCGAATCCAGGCGCGTGTAGCTCACGCCGGTGCCGAAGAACCACCGCTCACTCAACTGCTTGCCCACCGAAAGGCTCATCGTCACGGGACGTTGGTGGCGTTCCGTCTCATTGAGATTTTGCAAGTCCTCCGACGAGTGGACGTTGTTGAGCAAAAAACGGTTCAATTGCGCCTGTTCGAGCGAGTCCAGCAGCGAACGGTTGGACACGAGATAGTCCGAAAGCTCCTGCAACGAATGGATTTTGCGTCTCACCCCTCCATTGGCGTGGTCAGTGAGCGAAAGATAGTCGAAACGAACGGGCGAATTCGACGCATTGGCGCCGGTTCCACCACCGAAATTCACCGTCCACGGGTAAGACTTGCGCGGTGCGAACGCGAGATCGCGAACGGCCGAGGCAATCGGGCGAACCTTTTCCCGGTCGAGGGGGTGTGGCGCGGTGAGACTGTCGCTGTTGCGCGACAAGGCGGGAAGCGACGCAAAGGGTAGGGCAGAATCGGGCCTTTCGGCGGCGATGAGCACATCAAAACGCGATGGAACCGATAATTTTGGCGGCAATGAGCCAGGTGTTCTCTCGCGGCGGTAGCAGCCGTGTGTCGCTTTGCCGGCCCGCTTCGGTCGGCCGCCCGTTCCCCACTCCTTGCGCGCTGCAGCAGATGCCGCGGCCGCCCGTAGAGGCGTCTTTCGAGCCGGCGAGACAGGCAGCGAGGCCATCGACGCCGCCGGAGGTCGGTGCACATTGCGCAGGCGGTAGAGCCAAACGCCCAGCGCCACCGGAAGAATCAGCAACAGTCGGTAGTCGGTCAACCATTTTCGCAACATCCGTTTGGCTCTTGCGAGTTGCGACGATGAACTGTGCGGAGCAATGCCCAGCAATTGCCCGATTTCATCGTGCGTCAGTCCGTCGAGCACCGCAAGTCGAAACACTTCCCCATAGCCGCGCGGCAGGGCATCGATGGCTTGGAGCAAACGCTCCGTCGAAATCTCAGGGGCCGGGTCGTCGTTGTCGAGAGCCGCCGTTTCGTCGGTCAACGTTTCGCGCAGTCGACGGCGCTCTTCCGTGGCTTTCGCCTGCCGAAGCGCGAGATTGCGCACAATCACCGTCATCCAGTGCACCAGCTTGGTTTCATCGCGCAAATGATCGATGTGGGTGAAAATAATCACGAAGGCATCGTGCAAAACGTCTTCGGCCTCCGCTTGATTTTTGACGTAGCGGAGGCAGATACGAAGCAGTTGCGGAGCATAGGTCTCATAGAGTTCTCCCAAAGTCTGCGAGTCGAATGGCGTAGTGCCGGTAGATTTCCGATGAGTTGGCATCACGATAGAGTTTATCGTGATGAATGAGTGGAAAAAGCGAAATGACTGCATGGAAATCTGCATTTTTTTGAGATTTACTCTCCGCTAATGTATTCGGTACGCCGATAGGAGGGGGAAAATGCCATCTTTTTTTCGGCAAAATATATTCTCTCGACTGAAGCTCAACGAGAGAAAAAGCCCGAAAGCAGACGTACTGAAAGTGAGGCTCGGCCTCTCTGCCAATAAAACTTGGGAGAAAGCGTGCAAATGTACCTTGTTTTGAAGAAAGGTTGCCTTGTTTTTATGGAAACTTCCGTCGTTCTGTTTCGTCGCTCATTTCTCTTTTGGTCGACAAACCGAAATTGGAGCGCCCAACGAGGAATTTCTCCGGGAAGATGGCCGCCGACTAATTTATTTCCATTGGAAATTTGTTTATGTCGCACGCGTTTATTACTTTTGCAGTGATTTCCAATGGAAAATAAGTAATCCCGATTCAAAAACCATTCAACATCAACGCAATGAAAGCAAAAGAAATCACCAACGAATACTTCCTCACTCACGTTTTCGACTATCAAAACAACACCGACAACTGGCACTTCAAGGGCGATCGCCCCGCCGTGATCGACTTCTACGCCACTTGGTGCGGCCCCTGCAAGGCTATGGCACCGCATCTCGAGCGCATCGCCGAAGAGTATGACGGAAAAATCGACGTCTACAAGGTGGATGTGGATCAAGAATCCGAACTTTCGGCCGTTTTCAACATCCGCTCCGTGCCCACGCTCCTCTTCATCCCCATGAACGACACCCCGCAGATGGCGACCGGCGCCCTTTCGTACGGACAGCTCAAAGAGGTGGTCGACACGCACCTGTTGAAGTAAGCCGGCGCGCGCTTCCCACAGCCGTTCGCGCGATCGCTCTCCGTTGCCGTCCGCAGACAGCGCAGCACCGCCCGTGCGCTCCCGACCGCTGTGCACATCCGTATTCGATCAGTCGACGCGCCGCCGCTTGTTTATTGCCGCGCCGCCTGATCTCTCCTTGCCCCCTCATCGAGCGCAGAGGCGGCAGGGAGCAATTTGCGCAAAACCACCGATGGATCAAACGATAATATGCAAACTCCGCGATCTTTATCGCGCCATTTCCGCCCTCGAACGCCGTTTTGAGCGCCTCTACGACTTGAACATCAACGAAGCGATGCTCCTTTGCACCCTTCGTGAGTCGGGCTGCATGACCTCGAGCGAACTTGCCGAGCAACTGGATTTGACGCCCTCCAACGCTTCGAAAGTCATCGCTTCGGTGGAGCGACTGGGCTTCGTCAGCCGCGCCCGCTGCAAGCAAGACAAACGGCAGATGTACTTTTCCCTCACGGCAGCCGGCAGCGAGCGACTGGCCGCCATGCAGTGCGAAGAGATCGACCTCTCTGCCTTTCAGTTCTAAGACTGTTTCAATTATTTTCCCCGGGAGACACCTTTATCGCAAGGAGTCTCCCTTTTTCTTGCGCTGCCATGGGGCGAAAATGCGGCTCGAGTTCGATGAAATCGGCCTTTTTCGTTCGCGCCCTTCCCCGAGAGCACGCCCGACGATTTTAAGATGTCGGCAAAGCGCCCTATTATTTGCGCACTTCGGGAGAAAAGCGTAATTTTGCCGGGCAAAGATTGTGCGCAAGCCGCTTTGCATGTCTCTGATACTAACAACGCTACAATCAATCGATATGAGTGAACAATTGAAGAAAATCAAGCAGCTCGTCGAACTTCGCGAGAAAGCCCGCCTCGGGGGCGGCGAAGTGGCCATCGACAAGCAGCACGCCAAAGGCAAAGCCACCGCTCGCGAACGCATCGCCCTACTCGTCGACGAAGGAAGTTTCGAAGAGCTCGACATGTTCAAGCTCCACCGCTGCCACGATTTCGGCATGGAGAAAAAACAATTCTACGGCGACGGTGTGGTGTGCGGCAGTGCCACCATCAACGGGCGCTTGGTCTATCTCTACGCCCAGGATTTCACCGTCAACGGGGGTTCGCTCTCCAAAACGATGGCCGAGAAGATCTGCAAAGTGCAAGATTTGGCCATGAAGATGGGTGCTCCCTGCATCGGACTCAACGACTCGGGCGGCGCGCGCATCCAGGAAGGCATCAATGCACTGGCCGGTTTTGCCGACATCTTCCAGCGCAACATTGAAGCCTCGGGTGTGGTGCCCCAAATCTCCGGCATCTGTGGCCCTTGTGCCGGTGGTGCCGTGTATTCGCCCGCATTGACCGACTTCATCGTCATGCTCGAGGGCGTTTCCTACATGTTCCTCACCGGCCCCAAGGTGGTGAAAACCGTGACGGGCGAGGAAGTGAGCCAAGAGGACCTCGGCGGCGCGAGCGTGCACGCCAAAAAGAGCGGTGTGGCCCACTTCACGGCCAAGACCGAGGAGGAATTTGCCGCGCTGATCCGCAATCTCCTTTCCTATCTGCCGCAAAACAACCACGAGCGCGCACCTCGCGTGGTTTGTGCCGATCCCATCGATCGCAAAGAGGATGTGCTCAACGAAATCATCCCCGACAACCCCAACATGGCCTACAATATGTATGAGGTCATCGGAGCGGTGGTGGACAACGGCGAATTCCTCGAAGTGCAACGCGACTTCGCGCAGAACATCATCATCGGTTTCGCCCGTTTCAACGGCCAGAGTGTCGGCATCGTGGCCAACCAGCCGAAGGTCTACGCCGGTGTGCTCGATGTGAATGCCAGCCGCAAGGCCGCTCGCTTCGTGCGCTTCTGCGACGCCTTCAACATTCCCATCGTCAGCCTCGTCGACGTGCCCGGTTTCTTGCCCGGTACAGGTCAGGAATACAATGCCGTGATCTCGCACGGCGCAAAACTCCTCTACGCCTACGGCGAAGCCACCGTGCCCAAGGTGACTGTCACGCTGCGCAAGAGCTATGGCGGCTCGCACATCGTGATGGGCAGCAAACAACTCAAGACCGACATCAACTACGCTTGGCCTTCGGCCGAAATCGCGGTGATGGGTGCCGGTGGTGCCGTGGCCATCCTCAGCGCCAAGGCGGCCAAGAACGAAGCCGACCCGAAAGCTTTCCTCGCCCAGAAGGAAAAGGAATACAACGACCTGTTCACCAACCCCTACAAGGCCGCTGCCGAGGGATATATCGACGATGTGATCGAACCGCGCAACACGCGTTTCCGCATCTGCCGCGCCCTCGAACAGATTGCCACCAAGAGCGAAGGTCGTCCCGCCAAGAAGCACGGCAACGAGCCGCTCTAATCATTCGCACATCCCGTTATGAAAACATTCCACTACAATTTCGGCGGCCGTGACGTGCGCATCACGTTCAACGAACGCCGTGGCACAGTTGCCGCTGTCGAGGAAGACGGTGTGCCCTTCGTGCCTTCCGATGAGCGCATGCCCATCTATGCCGGACTCATCTGCTTGGCGCTCGCACAATACGACTGCGAAGAGGTGCACGACGAGGAGACCGAGGTGATCACGCTCAACGCTGTGCCCACGCGATGGAACGATCCCACGCGCCAATTCAATTAAACCATTCTCCCAAACGACATTTCGACAATGAGAACATATAGTTATACCGTAAACGGTGCGCGTTACGACGTGACCATCGAATCGCTGCGCGACCAAGTGGCGAAGCTCAATGTGAACGGCATCGCGTTTGACGTAGAAATTCTGGGCGCTCCGCTCACCGAAGGCGATCTGCCCGAAGTGGCTGCCGCTGCTGTGCCCGCCGCCACGGCTGCTCCGGCACCCGCTGCCGCTCCTGCCGCGGCACCTGCCGCCAAAGGGGCCGCAGGCGAGGGCACGCCCGTCGCTGCTCCCCTCCCCGGCGTGGTAACCAAGGTGTTGGTGGCCGCTGGTCAGGCGGTGAAGAAGGGCGACACCGTGGTGGTGCTCGAAGCCATGAAGATGGAAAACAACATCACGGCCGAGTGCGACGGCAAGATCACGGGCATTTGCGTGGCTGCCGGCGACAGCGTGCTCGAAGGCACGACGCTCGTCACCATCGGTTGAACATCGATAGCCGGCTAAAAGGCCGATTTCATCGATAGATCGCGCCTTTGGCTTACTTTCATCTACAGACAGCGGTCGCTTTGCATGCAGCGTCGTGCGGTGCGGTCCGACTTACTCTCCGGAACAGGGATTTCGCTTTGGCGAGGTCCCTGTTTTTGTTGTGCCGGGCGAGGAGCGCGGTGAGCACTGCGCTTGTTGTGTTGTCGCCATTTGTCGATTCGTCCACACTGCGCTGCGTTGGCTCCGCCGACTGGCGCATTTCGCAAACCATCCCCACCAGAACAGAGCAATCAGTGCGCGAGAATACGCCATTCCATCGTTGGGATACAAAAAACTCCGCTGCTTGCCGGGTGCAAGTAGCGGAGTTTTGTATTGCGAAAGCCCACCCTGCGGTGGGCGTTTCGGGTTGTGGCTTAGCGTTCGCGGCGGGGGCGACGTTCGCCATCCTCACGACGCGGACGACGTGCGGGGCGTTCTTCGTAACCCTCGGGCTTTTCGGTGAGCACCTTGTGCGAAAGACGGAATTTACCGGTCTTCTGATCGATTTCGAGGAGCTTCACTTGGATCTTGTCGCCTTCCTTGATGCCGGCGTCTTCCACCGTTTCGAGGCGTTCCCACGAGATTTCGGAGATGTGCAGGAGACCTTCTTTCGAAGGCATGAACTCAACGAAGCAACCGTAGGGCATGATGCTCACTACCTTGGCGTCGTAGACTTCGCCCACCTCGGGGATGGCCACGATGGCGCGGATCTTTGCCACGGCGGCGTCGATGCTGTCCTTGTTGGGAGCCGAAACCTGGATCTTGCCCACGCCGTCTTCTTCGTCGATCGTGATGGTGGCACCGGTTTCTTCCTGCATGCCCTGGATGATCTTACCTCCGGGTCCAATAACGGCGCCGATGAATTCCTTGGGAATTTCGAAGGCTTCGATGCGGGGCACGTGGGGCTTGTAGTCTTCGCGGGGATGATCGAGCGTTTTCATCATCTCGCCGAGAATGTGTTCGCGACCGGCTTTGGCCTGTGCGAGCGCCTTTTCGAGGATCTCGTACGAGAGGCCGTCGCACTTGATGTCCATCTGCGTAGCCGTGAGACCTTTGAGCGTTCCGGTGGTCTTGAAGTCCATATCGCCCAAGTGATCTTCGTCACCGAGGATGTCGGAGAGCACAGCATACTTGTCTTCGCCGGGATTCTTGATGAGACCCATGGCTATACCCGAGACGGGCGCCTTGAGAGGCACACCGGCGTCCATCAACGAGAGGGTTCCGGCGCAAACCGTGGCCATCGACGACGAACCATTGGATTCGAGAATATCACTCACCACACGAACGGTGTAAGGGAAGTCGGTGGGGATCTGTCCCTTCAGGCCGCGCCATGCCAAGTGGCCGTGTCCGATTTCGCGACGGCCGACACCGCGCTGTGCCTTGGCTTCGCCGGTGGAGAAGGGGGGGAAGTTGTAGTGAAGAAGGAAGCGCATGTAGCTCTTGTCGAGCACATCGTCTACCATTTTCTCGTCGAGTTTCGTGCCGAGCGTGGTGGTGCTCAAGCTTTGTGTCTCACCGCGGGTGAAAATGGCCGAGCCGTGAGGACCGGGCAGGGGATTCACTTCGCACCAAATGGGGCGAATGTCCGTGGTCTTGCGGCCGTCGAGGCGCACACCCTCGTCGAGAATGCAACGACGCATGGCGTCTTTCTCCACATCGTGGTAGTAGCGGTCGATGAGCGTGTTCTTTTCGGCCAATTCGTCCTCACCGAGATCGGCATGTGCGGCGGCGTAAGTCTCTTTGAAGGCTTCGCGCACAGCTTCGAAGGCGTCGAAACGTTCGTGCTTCTCGAGTGCAGACTTCGTGATGTCGTAGCATTTTTGGTAGCACTCGGCTTTCACTTGTTCGCGCAGCTCTTCGTCGTTGACTTCGTGGCAGTATTCGCGCTTCACGTCCTTGCCGAGTTCTTTCGACAGCTCCTTTTGGAGGCGGCACATGGGTTTGATGGCCTCGTGTGCGGCTTTGAGGGCTTCGAGGAGGGCACTTTCGGGCACTTCGTCCATTTCGCCTTCCACCATCATGATGTTTTCTTCGGTAGCACCCACCATGAGGTCCATGTCGGCGCCTTTGAGTTGTTCGAAAGTGGGGTTGATGACGAAATTACCGTCGATGCGCGCCACACGCACCTCCGAAATAGGACCGTCGAAGGGGATATCGGAGCAAGCCAAGGCTGCCGAGGCGGCAAAACCGGCAAGTGCATCGGGCATGTCTACACCGTCGGCGCTGAAGAGCGTGACGTTGACATACACCTCGGCGTGATAGTCGGAGGGGAAGAGGGGGCGGAGGGCACGATCCACCAGGCGCGAGGTGAGGATCTCGTAGTCGCCGGCGCGGCCTTCGCGCTTGGTGAAACCACCGGGGAAGCGTCCCACGGCAGAGTACTTTTCTTTGTAGTCACATTGCAGCGGCATGAAATCGGTGCCGGGTACAGCGTCTTTGGCACCGCAAACGGTAGCGAGAAGCATGGTGTTGTTCATGCGCAACATCACTGCGCCGTCGGCCTGCTTCGCGAGCTTACCGGTCTCGATGCTGATGGTGCGTCCGTCAGGCAGCGAGACTGTTTTGGTAATAACGTTCATCTTATAACTTGTAATAGGGTAATGCGGAAAAGAGGGGGAATGCCGCTTCAAAAGAGCGGGCGGCGCGGTGCGAAACTTCGTCTCGTCGCGACAAAATAAAGGGGTGCAGAACAAAAGCTGCGGTTCAGGGCAAAAATACTAAATAAATTTGATAGTCAGCCGCTTTGGCTCATGATTTTTCGACCAGTCTGCGCAAGGCAGATCGGTGCGATTCGAGGGCAATAGTATTGAGTAAATCGAGTGAAAGTCGGTGCCATTCCACGGCAGCGGCGTCGTCTGCCGCAAAAAGCGCGGTTTCATCGTCGACGGTCACGGAGAAAAAGCTGTCGAGTGTGTGGATTTGCAGCTCAGAATAGGTGTAAAGATTCGGTAGACTGAACAGAAAGATCGGATCACGCCCCGTGAGCCCCGTTTCTTCGCGGAGTTCTCGCAGACAAGTGTTTTCGAGCGTCTCGTTGTGCTCAGCAAATCCGCCGGGGAAGCAGCGTGTGCCCGCATGAGGGGCAAAAGCACGACGCACCAAGAGAAGTTCACCTCGCACATTGCGCACCACTGCCGCCGCAGAGGCCGAAGCATTGGCATAATAAGTGAACCCGCAATCGTCACAACGCTTCGAACGATGGTCATGCACCGCGAAAGCGGCACTTCCGCAGCGAGGACAGTAGCGAAACAGGGCGAGAGGATGCGTTTTCATCGATAAATCAGTGTATAGAGCCCATCGGGATCATAAATGGTGCGCGCCAGATCTTGCAATTCCGCGGCACTCACCGTTTGGATACCCTCCATGATGCGTTGCATGTCGCGCTGTGTGCCGAAATGCGCATATTGTTTCGCCATTGCCACCGCAAAAGCTTCGGAATTGTCGCACGAAATGCCGATTTGACCGCAGATCTGTGCTTTGGCCGTCCGGAGTGCTGCCGGCGTGAGGGGCTTGTCGCAAAGGCGTTGCAGTTCGCGCACCACCAATTGCCGACAACGCGCCACGTCTTCCGCGTCGCAACCGAAATACAGGCTCCAAAATCCCGTATCGGGGTAGCTGTTCAAAAAAGAATCGATGCTGTACACCAATCCGTGCCGTTCGCGCACCACCATGTTCAGGCGCGAATTCATCGTCGGCCCACCTACTATATTATTGAGTAGGGTAAGCGCATAGCGCCTGGGGTCGTCGGCCGCGAAAGTGGGAGCTCCCATCATCACGTGGGCTTGGTGTGTGCCGCGGTTCACGCGAATCGTCGACGGCTCGGCAAACGATGCCCGAGGTTGCGCGGCCGGGGTGAATTTTTCCCCCGTTTCATCGGCGGCACCGGCCTGCTTCGCGCCTATGCCGTGGGCTTTTTCCAGCAAGCGCACCAGTCGAGACCAATCTGCCTTGCCGTAGAGGTAAAACACCGCATTGTCCGGCCGATAATATTGGCCAGTGAAGCGGAGAGCATCGGCGGTGGTGTAGGTGCGCAGGCGGTTTTTGTCGCCCAGAATGTCTCTTCCCAGCGAACAACGGCCAAAAAGCTGCTGTTCGAATTCATCGAAGATGAGTTCCGAGGGAGAATCCTTATAACTGTCGATCTCATCGATGATGACTTCCACCTCCTTTTCGATTTCGCTCTGCGGGTAAACGCTGTGGAACACCATGTCGGTCAGCACATCGACGGCACGATGCACATCGCGTCGGAGCACTGTGGCACAAAACACCGTTTCCTGTTTGCTGGTAAAGGCATTGAGTTCGCCTCCCACGCGTTCCAGGTAATCATTGATCTGTCTTGATTTTCGTCGCTGCGTACCTTTGAACGACATGTGCTCGATGAAATGCGCCATGCCCGAATCTTCCGCCGCTTCGTGGCGTGTGCCGGCGCAAATCACGTAGCCGCAATAGACCACCTCCGATTCCGAAGGTTGAAAGATGATGCGAAGACCGTTGTCGAGCGAAGCGGTGTACATGATTATAGAGTGAAATGGAGTGGTGCAGGGAGTTTATTTGCGGAAATATTTGCCGATCACCGGAAGAGAGGCCAAGGGAAAGTCCTTGCGCACGGTGTAGACG
>CAJPJR010000001.1 GCA_905369775.1 Prevotellaceae bacterium UBA1746 | reverse complement strand
GTGTAGACGAGGAAAAGAACGATGCCGATCGAGTTAAAAGCGATGCGCAAACCGTCGCTGCCGATGAAATCGCGAGAAATGGACATCACAGCATAAAGAACGGCCGTCAACCCCACGTAGGCAAAGATCTGTTTGAGCGGATAAGCGATGGGATAGTATTTCTGTCCCGTGAAGTAGCTCAAAAGCATGGCGACGGTGTAGCCGGCCACGCCCGACCAGGCGCAAGCCATGTAGCCGAAGCGAGGAACAAACAGCAAATTGCACGCCACAAGCACCAAACAGCCGGCGCCCGAGAACCATGCGCCCCAAATCGTGCGGTCGGTCAACTTGTACCAGAACGAAAGATTGAAATACACGCCCTTTACGATTTCGCCCACCATGACGATGGCCACCGTTTTGAGCCCTTCCCAGTAGTCGCGTCCCATCATGTGTTTGAACACATCGATATAGGCCATCACCATCAGGAAGGCGAAGAGCGTGAAGATCAGGAAATATTTCATCGTCAGCGCGTAAGTGGCGCGATTGTCGGTCGATTCGCTCTTTTTCGCCGCGGCAAACACGAAAGGCTCGTAGGCGTAGCGAAAAGCCTGGGTGATGAGCGCCATGATCATCGCGATTTTCACCGCGCCCCCGTAGATGCCGAGTTGCACAATGCCTTCGTGCCCCGGAACCAGCTTGGGGAAGAGAATCTTATCGATGGTTTGGTTCAGAATCCCCGCAATGCCGAGCACCAGAATGGGCCAGGAGTAGGAAAGCATGGGGCGTACCAAATTGCGATCGACGCGCCATTTCACACCGAAGAGCTCTTTCCAAAAACCGAAGGTGATCAATCCGGTGCAAATCAGGTTGACGAGGAACACATGTCCCACTTCTATTTTCCACCCTTCGATGAAATGAGGGAAAACGACGAAGAAAAGAAGATTGAGGAGGATGTTGAGCGCAATGAAGCTAAGTTTGAGCACGGCAAACTTCACCGGTCGGCGCTGATAACGAAGATAACAGAAAGGCACTGCCTGAAAAGCGTCGAGAGCCACCACTGCGGCCATCATCCACACGTAGTCCGGGTGATCGGGGTAGCCCATTTGTGCCGAAAGTCCCGGGAGGAAAGCGAGCACGAGGGCGAAAAAGAGCAGTCCCACGCCGCCCACGATCGCCAACACGGTGGTGTACACTTTTTTCGGGTCTTCTACGTCGTCGCGGTTGATGAAGCGAAAGAGCGTAGTCTCCATGCCGAAGGTGAGAATCACGAACAGCAGCGCCGTGTAAGAATACATGTTGGTGATCACCCCGTTGCCGCCGCTCGCCGCTGCGAAGACATGCGTGTAGAGCGGGAAGAGCAGGTAATTGAGAAAGCGCCCCACAATGGAGCTCATGCCATAGATGGCCGTGTCTTTGGCCAGAGATTTCAGAGAAGCCATGTGTGTGATGAGAAAGGAGGAAATCTAAGTCTGAGAAGTGCCGACCGACGCCCCCACACTTCGGGGCGTCTTCGGTCAGTGGGCGTAAACCAAAAAAAAGCGCCGATCGTCGGCGTCGATGACGCGGCCAATCAGCGCATTTTGTTGGGTCACCGGGATTCGAACCCAGAATGACAGAACCAAAACCTGTAGTGTTACCATTACACCATGACCCAATTGCGAGTGCAAAATTAGTGTATTTGTCGATAACATCCAAATGTTTTGGACGAAAAAGTGCGGGCTTTTTCTCTACTTGGTGCAGAAAACTTATTTTACCTCGATTTCATCGACGAAAAGGAAGGCGCGATTTCCTGCAGCTCCCGTGTGCCATTCGGGAATACGGTGTTCGGGCACAGCGTGCACCTTGACAAAGCGTGTGGAGCAGCGGGGGAAGTTGAGCGTGTGGCGGGTGATGCCGTTGCGGTTGGCTTCGGTGAGCGCAGGCAAGTCGCGTTCGGCCACGGTGGTCCACTGTTTCCCGTCGTCCGACACGGCAATATCTATATGGCGCGCATCGTAGATCCAACTGCCCTTTTCCACGCAGGTATTGAAGGCCACTTCGTCGATGGGCGTTTCGTGTCCGAGATCGATCACCGCTTCCATGTCCTCGGTATAAAAGCCGATCCAGCGTCCCGATTGGTGGTTGGTGTTCGTGGCGCGCAGGCCGTCGACGAGTGTTTGCGCACCGGCAAATTTATATTGCGCGTTCGCACCCTGCAACAGGGTGATGGGGCGTGCCGTGGCCTTGTTGAAATGGAAATCTTCACGCTCAATGTGGCTGCGGTTCACGATTTTACCCACCACAGTGGGCGCGGTTCGGAAAGCCGCCGCACGGAATTGTGCATCTTGGCGCACCAAGAACGGGGCAGTGTAGACCTTCGAATGGATCGTGGGCTCACTGCCGTCGAGGGTGTAGCGAATGGCCGCATCGTCCACAGTGGAGAGCGTCACCTTCACGCCGCTGTCCGGCACCAAGGTGTAGTCGGTGTGCAAATCGTAGAAATGTCGAGCGAAGTTGTAGCCCTGCTCTTTATATAAGGAGAAGAGCCGGGGCAAGCGGCCGAGGAATTCCTGATAGTTGCGCACACCGCGCGGACGCCACTGGATTTCGGCCAAAGCGGCCGCACGCGGCAGCGCCATGTACTCCACTCCGCGGAAGGTGGGGATATATTCCGTCCAAATGTTGGCCTGTACGCCGATGAAATGGCGCGCCGTCGCCTCGTCCGTCCCGTTGGGGATGGGTTCGTAGGCATATACGCGCTCCAACGGGAGGTATCCGCCGATGGCTTCGGGCTCTTCGGCGGTGTTTTTCGACTGATAGTAGTCAAAATAGAGGTAGGAGTTCGGCGTCATGATGGCATCGTGTCCGCTCTTGGCCGCTTCGATGCCCCCCTTTTCTCCGCGCCACGACATGACTGTCGCCCCCGGCGCGAGTCCGCCTTCGAGAATCTCGTCCCACCCGATGATGCGGCGACCGCGTTGCGCGAGGTGTTCGCTCGCATGTCGGATCACATAGCTCTGCAAACGCTCCTCGGCCGTGTGTCCGCCCTCGGCTTCCAGATGGTGTTCCCGGATGAAGGTCTGACACTTGGGACATTGCTTCCAACGGTCCTTGGGACATTCGTCACCCCCGATGTGTATATAGGTGGAGGGGAAGATTTTAGTCACCTCGTCGAGCACATTGTCGATGAATTCGTAGGTTTTCGGGTTGCCGGCACAGAGCACATCGTCGGCCACGCCCCAGAATTGGCGCACCTCGTAGGGGCCGCCGGTGCATCCCAGCTCGGGATAGGCCGCCAAGGCCGCGACCATGTGTCCCGGCAGGTCGATTTCGGGGATTACCGTGATGTTTCGTTCCGCGGCGTAGCGCACGATGTCGCGACACTGCTCCTGCGTGTAAAATCCGCCGTGAGGGCGACCGTCGTATTTGCCGGTGTTATGACCGATCACGGTTTGCGCGCGTCGGCTGCCCACAGTGGTGAGGCGGGGGTAGCGCTTAATTTCAATGCGCCAGCCCTGGTCGTCGGTCAGGTGCCAGTGGAACCGGTTGATGTTGTGGAGCGCCAGCAGATCGATGAAGCGTTTCACGCTGTCGGGCGCGACGAAATGGCGCGCCACATCGAGTTCCATGCCGCGATAGCCGAAGCGCGGTGCATCGCTCACGCGGGTAGCGGGAACAGTGACGGGTGTTTTCCCTTTTTGTCCCTCGGAAAGATGGGGCAGTGCCTTGCGCAGCGTCTGAATGCCGTAGAACGCCCCGGCATCGTCGTTGCCTTCGATGCGAATCTGCTTCGCGTCCACCTCGAGCCGATAGCCTTCGCGAGCGGCCTCCTTGTCGGCGGCAAGGGTGCGCACGGCGATGCTGTTGCGTCCCTTCGCGTTGCGGACGATGGGGAGCTGCCAGCCGATGCGCTCCAATATATATTGTTGCAAGAAGCGCGCGTTGCGTTGCTCTCCCGCCGTTCGTCCTTCGACGATGGCAGTGTTTCGGTCTATCACGAAGGGCGTCGCACCCGGTTGCGAGGTGATTTCTCGCGGAAGGGGCACAACGTTGAAATCGGCCTTTTGAGCCGCTGCCGACAAGAACAAAAAGCAGACCGGCAGGAGGAGTAGTTTTCGGTTCATGGATGGTGTTGGGTTTTAAGAATCGGATTCATCGGTCGCACCCCATTTGTTTAGGGCCGTGCGCACTTGTTTTTTTAGGTAGTCAATCAGTTCGGGCGAATCGATCACTTCGATATCGGCGGGCATACTCATCACAAATCGGCCGATTCCCCGCATCGAACAAAATTCCGCCTCGAAGCGCCATTTGCCATTGCCCTCGGCCGTGAGGAATTTGGCGGCGCGTGGATGCTCATCGAGCAATACGCTCCGGCTCAAATAACCCAAGCGCAGACAAACTTGGGTGCGCGAAGCCCCGGCAAAGTGGAACAAGTCGACGAAATCTGTGTCGTGTTGCGCTCGATGACTCCAGTTCAAATCGAGCAGTTCGACCGATTCCACGCGCGCCAGGTTGAATGTTTTGTTGCACCCCGATTGGATTTCGTAGCATCGCACGTCGCGGTTGCCCGGCAGGAAAAGATAGGGTTCGACCACGCGGTCCACAATGTTTTGCCCGCTGGCCGAGAGATAGGATTTGAGCACCACGGTGCGTTCTTGGCGGATGGCTTCGAAAATGTGGCGAATGTTTTGCCCCGTGCGCGGGTCGGCCTCGTCGGGCACCAGCACATGGTCGTTGCGCAGGCGGTGGAGCTTGTCGCGCAAGAGGCGCACAGGGGTCGACGAGTCGGTGGCGCTTTCGAGCACCTCGGCCAAGGTTTGCAACTCATCGGGGCGAAAGTGCAACTGCTCCGACACGCGGAGCAAAAACGGGGCGTCGGGCGACAGACGATAGGCATGCCCCGACTTTTCGAGCGGGAGCCCGAGCCGAGGAAACTTCTCTAAAAGACGATAGATGCGGCGAGAATGCATGCCGGTGCGCGCTGCCAGCCGAGGCACGTCAAGGTAGCTGCCTTCGGCCAGGACTTCGATGAGTTTCAGTTGGAGCGCCAGAGGATCGTGGTCTGTCATGGTGTGCAAATCTACAAATAAATAACGGGATGTGCTTAGTGTAGTTGTCAAAATATGGGGTATGACTCTTCGTTTCGCCGAGGTCTGCCGATGAAATCGCGGCTTGGGCGTGGCGTTGTAGGCATTTCTTCTCCCCTCGTCGGCAGTGTGCACTCGTTTTCACTCGCTTTCGGATCGCTCGGTCGCCGTGTACGGAGCAAAAGCGGGGAACTTTCCGAAAAAAAGCGGAGAATTTTGGTCGAAAGCCCCGCGTTTTGCGCCGAACCCTCCGCGTTTTCATTCGCCTTTTTCGGTCTGTTTTCGCTCTTCTCGCCGAATCCATCGATGAACCCCGGGAGAGCGCTCGTTTCGGTTGGCGAAAAAGCCGAATCGCGTGTGCCCTGCATGACGATAAATGTGTATCTTTGTCGAACACTCCTCCTTTTTCATCGATAAGAAGCCTCCGGGCTGTGCCCGATGGGGCCATTTCCTGCTTATGTCTTCTCCTTCCGGTCCTCCCGTCCGCACCGTGAGCCGCGTCCGCCGTTGGCGTCGCTGGCACAAGTGGGGCGGATTGTTTTTCTCCTGCTTTCTCATTCCGTTTCTCCTCTCGGGGCTTGTGCTCAATCACCGCGAAGCGCTGCGCGGTGTGGATGTTCCGCGCGCCTATCTCCCGCCTTCCTATCGGCTCCACAACTGGAATCAAGGCACGGTGCGCGGCACGCTGCCGCTGTCGGCCGATTGCATCTTGCTCTACGGTGAAAACGGCCTTTTTCTTTCTGACGCACGTGGCGAGCACATCCGTCCTTTCAACGAGGGGCTGCGCGCAGGGGCCGAAAATCGCTCCTTCGGCGACGCCGTTCGGCTGCCCGGCGGGGAGGTTTTCGCGGTGAGTCCTTACGAAGTCTACGTGTTGCGTCCCGCCGCCTCGCGTTGGCAGATCGCCACCCCTGCCCTGGGGCACGACGATCGTTTTGTTTCGGCCGCTGTGGCCGGAGACACCCTCGTGGTGCTGAGCCGTTCGGCCGTTTACACCGCCACTGCGCCCTACGCCCGCTTCACGCGCAGCGAACTCCCCGCGCCCACCGAAGGAGCTCCCGGGCGCTTCACCCTCCGCACAATTTGGCGCTTGCACAGTGGCGAGCTTTTCGGTGAAATCGGTCGTTTTGCAGTCGATGCCTTGGCGCTCTGCTTGTTGGCGCTCTGCATCACGGGACTGATTCTCACCTTCATGCCGCGACTGGTTCGGCGTTGGAAAATCCAACGTCGGCGAGCGGCCAATCGGTTTACGTTCCTCTCTTTGCGTTGGCACAATCGCATTGGCGTCGGCACGCTGGTATTTGTATTCGTGCTCACGCTTTCGGGCATGTTTCTCCGCCCGCCGCTGCTCATTCTGGTGGCCGGCGGCACACATCGCCCCGTTCCCCACACCGTCGAGGACGTGCCCAACGCTTGGTGGGACGAACTGCGAATGGTGCGTCGCGATACGGCCCGCGGCGAATGGCTTTTCTACACCGCTCACGGCTTCTACGCCACTCCATCACTCGCGTTGCCTCCTCACCGCCTCCGCCACGAGCCCCCAACCGGCTTCATGGGCCCCAACGTGCTCCGACAGGAGAATCGCGATGAGTGGACGGTGGGGTCGTTTGCCGGCTTGTATCGATGGAATCGCGCCACGGGCGAGTGTTACGACCTGATGCGTTGCTGTAGTTATGTGGCGCCGAAGCGAGCCGGCATGCCCGATTTCACCTATTCCGTTTCGGGCTACAGCACCGACCTCGGCGTGCGTGCCGTGGTGTTCGACTACAATCGCGGTGCAGAATTCCCCGTAGCGATCGCCTACAAGGCGCCGACGCGCGACGGGTCGACCGGCGCTTCTGCCGCTGCGCCCATGCCGGCGCAGTCGTCGGCCGTTTCGCCCGCATCCAATCGGATGTCGCTCTGGCGCTTGGCGCTCGAGGTGCACACCGGCCGCATCTACACCTTTTTGCCCACACTGCTCGTGCAACTTTTCATCTTTCTTTCCGGTTTGTTCTTGCTCAGTGTGGTGATATCGGGGTTTGTGGTCTATCGTCGTGTGTTCAAGCGGCATAAATTGGCCAATCCGAAATAAAGATGTATCTTTGCTTCCAATATAATTGACAATCCGCATGGAAGAACAACAGCATAAACCCGCGGGCTATTCCGCATCGAATATCCAAGTACTCGAAGGTTTGGAGGCCGTTCGCAAGCGTCCGGCGATGTACATCGGCGACATTGGCGAGAAAGGCCTGCACCATTTGGTCTATGAAACGGTGGATAACTCCATCGACGAAGCCTTGGCCGGCTATTGCACCCACATCGAAGTGACGATTTGCAAGGACGGTTCCATCGTAGTGCAGGACAACGGTCGTGGCATTCCCGTCGACATCCACGAAAAAGAGGGCGTGAGTGCGCTGCAAGTGGTGATGACGGTGCTGCATGCCGGCGGTAAGTTCGACAAGGGTTCGTACAAAGTGTCCGGCGGTCTGCACGGTGTGGGCGTTTCGTGCGTGAACGCACTCTCCACCCACATGCTTTCGCAGGTGTTTCGCGACGGAAAAATCTATCAGCAGGAATATGAAAAGGGGCATCCCCTCTATCCTGTGAAGGTGGTCGGCGAAACTTCGTTGCGAGGTACGCGCCAACAGTTCTGGCCCGACCCCGAAATTTTCACCACCACGGAATATAAATATGACATCCTCGCCAACCGCCTTCGCGAATTGGCTTTCTTGAATGCCGGACTCACCATTACTTTGACCGACGAACGCGAGGAGGACGAACATGGCAACCCGCGCCGCGAAGTCTTTTTCTCGGAGAGTGGACTGCGAGAGTTCGTGCGCTACCAAGATTCCATGCGCACGCCGCTCATTCCCGACGTGATTTACATCAATACCGAGAAGGAAGGCATCCCGGTGGAGGTGGCTATTGTCTACAATACGAGCTACAGTGAGAACCTTCACTCGTATGTGAACAACATCAATACGATAGAAGGTGGTACACACCTCGCAGGTTTCCGCGCCGCAGTGACGCGTGTGCTCAAAAAATACGCCGAAGACACCGCACAGAAGCAGATCGAGAAAGCAAAGATCGAAATTACCGGCGAAGACTTCCGCGAAGGACTCACCGCAGTCATCAGTGTCAAGGTCTCGGAGCCCCAGTTTGAAGGACAAACCAAGACAAAACTCGGCAACAGCGAGGTTATGGGCGCCGTGAACCAAGCTGTCGGCGAAGCTTTGACCAACTATCTCGAAGAGCATCCCAAAGAAGCGAAGCTCATTGTGGACAAAGTGATTCTCGCCGCCACGGCGCGTGTCGCCGCCCGCAAGGCTCGCGAGACGGTTCAGCGCAAGAATCCGATGGCGGGCGGGGGACTTCCCGGCAAACTCGCCGACTGTTCGAGCCGCGTGCCCGAGGAGTGCGAACTCTTCCTCGTCGAGGGTGATTCGGCCGGCGGTTCTGCCAAGCAAGGTCGCAGCCGTGCCACACAAGCCATCCTGCCTTTGCGCGGTAAGATCCTCAATGTGGAGAAAGCCATGTGGCACAAAGCCTTCGAAAGCGACGAGGTGAACAACATTATCCAGGCGCTGGGCATCCGTTTCGGGGTGCAAAAAGAAGGCGAGAGCGGAGAAGTGGACTCGAAAGAGGCCAATATCGACAAATTGCGCTACCACAAAATTGTGATCATGGCCGATGCCGATGTCGACGGACAGCACATTGCCACGCTCATCATGACGCTTTTCTATCGTTACTTCCCGCAAGTGATTCGAGAAAACCATTTGTACATCGCCATGCCCCCGCTTTACCGTTGCCGCAAGGGCAAAGTGGAGGAATATTGCTACAATGATCGCGAAAAGGACGAATTCATCGCGCAATATGGCGATCCTACGAAGGGAGAAAACTCCATTACACTGCAACGCTACAAAGGTCTCGGTGAGATGAACCCCACCCAATTGTGGGACACCACCATGAATCCCGAGACACGTATGCTGAAACTCGTGACCATTGAGAACGCCGCCGAAGCCGACCACGTCTTTTCGATGCTAATGGGCGACGATGTGGAGCCGCGCCGCGATTTCATCGAGCGCAACGCCAAGTATGCCACCATCGACGCTTAATGTTTCCGGCGACAGCGACCGACTTTCGGGTCGGAAGTGACGCGTCACAAAAAATCCCCCTGCACCATTCGATTGAGTGCAGGGGGATTTTTTTATATCCTTGCGGTCGGAAGTGGAACGCAGGCGGGAAAGTCCGGAACCACCATCCGCGAAAAAAGAAATCGTGCGATGAAATCAATAGACTTTCGCGCGTTGATTGATGGTGAAGGAGAAACGATTGTTGTCACACTCGCCTGTTATCTGGATGGAGCGCGAGGCAATCGACGAATTGCGGAGTACATTCACGTCGATGTGGCGTCCCAAATCAGAAACACGCAGAATGAGCCACTCGTTACTGTAGATTTTCACGCCGGGGGTCGAGGTCGAATCCACGCGGAGTCGCTCTTTATTGTTGGGGGACTGGAGTTTCGGGTTGACAGCTTCGACAAATTTCCACTCTTTGGTCATCTGTTTTCCCTGTGTAGGGCGGACCGAAATTTGTTGAGTGCCCGATTCCCAGTTGAATGTCAGTTCCGACGGATCAGCTTGCGGAACGTTGTTGGACTCATCGTCCTCCTTGTTGCACGAAATCATCGAAACACCGGTCATCACCAGCATGACCGTGAGCATAAGTTGGAAAATCTTCTTCATGTGTGCGTATATAGTGCTAAACTTCCACCGGTGGAGATTCCATCGGTTTCGGCAAAGATAGAAAAACAAATCGATACGATGTGGAGCAACCGGCATTTTTCTTCCAAAAATACCTACATGTGGTGAGGGAATCGGCAAGTTGGGTGGAAAAATGAAAGAATTGCGCAGCGCCTTATCGGCGTTTTTCCGTGCGGCGGGCGAATCAGCATGTGCGCACGGGAAGCCCCATTTCATCGCCGCGTGCCGGCTCTACGTAGTGCCCCGCAGCCGGGCGTTGCGTCCCATTTCGTGTTACAAGATGCCCGATTCAAATGCCCGCGCCCCCGTCGAAATCGGTGCCCAGGGTGACTTTGCTCTGCAAAACGCGCGAGTGCGGCGGCACCGAGTGCGTCACCCAGACGTTACCCCCGATCACCGTGTCGTGCCCCACCGTGATGCGCCCCAGCACACTCGCGTTGCTGTAGATCACCACGCCATCTTCTATGATCGGGTGGCGGGGCAGATTCAGCAAAGTGCCGTCGTCGGCGGTTTTGAAGCTGCGCGCGCCGAGCGTCACTCCCTGGTAGAGTCGAACTCCGCGGCCGATGATACAAGTTGCCCCGATGACGACACCCGTGCCGTGGTCGATGGCAAATTCAGGTCCGATTTCTGCGCCGGGATGAATGTCGATTCCGGTGCGCGCATGCGCCAATTCGCTGATAATGCGCGGAACGATCGGCACCCCCGCGCGATGCAAAACATGCGCCATGCGGTAATGCACGATCGCCTGTACAGAAGGGTAGCACAAGATCACTTCGGTGTGGCTCGCCGCCGCGGGGTCTCCATTATATATGGCGCGCACGTCGAGTCCGAGCGTGTTTCTCAGTGCAGGGATGGCCTGCATGAATTGCTGCGTGAGCGCTTTGGCGCAACACGTCTCGCCCACCACGCAGCGGGCGGCTTCAATTTGGCGATAGAGGATGCGCGAGAGTTGAGACAAGCATTCGAGGGTGGGGCGGGCGGTGAAAAATCCCGGAAACACGAGATCGCGGAAGAGCGCCACGGCTTCTTCGATGCGCGCCGGTTGGATATCGTCGGCCTCACCCTGCGGAATGTTCGGGTCGGGCGTGGCCAATTGTGCACTCAAGTGGGCAATTTCTTCAGGGGAAAGTGCGGTTTGCATGGGCGGAGCGATGAAAAAACGTAGTGTTAAGTAGAATTAGGAAACGTGCGCGCCCCTTTGTTTCGTACACAAGGTAAATTTGTCGTCAGTGCATGGGGCGCGCACGACAAAGTTACGCATTCCGTCGCAATGTACCCCTGCCTTCGCTTACTAATCTCCCCAATCTTCCCAACAATGTCCAAGATCTATAGCTCACAATTAGAATTAGTGGGACACACCCCCCTCGTCGAAGTGCAACGTGTGGCCGCTCGTCGTTCACTCCATGCGCGTCTGCTCGTGAAACTCGAGAGTTATAATCCCGCCGGTTCGGTCAAAGACCGCACCGCCCTGGCCATGATCGAAGCGGCCGAGCGCGACGGCATTTTGCGTCCCGGCAGCACGATCGTCGAAGCCACGAGCGGTAACACCGGCGTGGGTTTGGCCTTTGCCGCCGCCGTGAAAGGTTATGCCGTGGTGATTGTCATGCCCGAAACCATGAGTGTGGAGCGCCGCCGCCTCGTGGCGGCCTACGGTGCCCGCCTTGAACTCACGCCCGGTGCCGAAGGCATGAAAGGCGCCCTGGCGCGTGCCGAAACGCTGCGCGCTTCCATCGACGGCGCAGTCACCCTCGGCCAGTTTGTTAACTCCGCCAACCCTGCCGTGCACGCCGCCACCACCGGCGAAGAAGTATGGAACGACACTGAAGGCGGCGTCGATGTCTTCGTGGCCGGCGTCGGTACGGGCGGCACCGTGAGCGGTGTGGGCAAAGCCCTCAAGGCTCACCGCCCCGAGGTGGAGATTGTGGCCGTGGAACCCGATGCTTCGCCCGTGTTGAGCGGAGGGACGGCCGCTCCCCACAAGATTCAGGGCATCGGTGCCGGTTTTGTGCCGGAAACCTACGACGGCAACGTGGTCGACCGCATACTGCGCGTCACCAACGAAGAAGCCGTCGCCGCCACGCGCGAGTTGGCAGTGGTCGAGGGGATGCTCTGCGGCATCTCGTCGGGAGCTGCTTTCAGTGCTGCCCTCCGATTGGCCGCCGATGAGGCCTATGCCGGCAAAACCATTGTGGCGCTGCTTCCCGACACGGGCGAACGCTACCTTTCCACCGGTGTTTTCGATTGATCTGCACCGGCGGCACTGCACAGCGCGCAGCAACGTGGAAAAAACAGGGAGATAAAGCCAAAAAATCCCCCGTTTCTCGATGAAATCGCCCAATTTTTGAGCATTTCGCGGGAAACCTCACCCGCTTCCTCCGCTGCTGCGTGCCGTGCACGCCTATTCTAATAAGTCGTCTCCCCGTCCCGGTCGCTCATTGTGGGACATGCACCCGCCGACTTCGTAGCCCCCAACGAAAGGTCGCAGGCGAAATGAACAAGCCGGCAATGCGGCTTACAGTGCACGCCCAAAGAAATAAAAATGCTTGTCATTTCGTCGGGAAAGACGTACTTTTGTAGCCATATCTCCTCTAAATTAGTCACGACATGAAGAAAATGATATTTACCTTGGCCTTCGCCGCCTTGTCACTCGGTGCTTCTGCTCAGCAATATGTGGTGAAAGGCAGAGCCGCCGGTCAGTCCACGGTCTACTACCGCAATCTCCAATCGAATCAGGTGGATTCGGTGAAAGTGGGCAAGGACGGCACCTTCACCTTGCAGGGCGATGCCCACAATCAGCCCTTCCTTCAGCTCTCCAATAGCCGCTATTTCGACGAATCGATCGTGGCCGTGCTCGATGGCACGGTGAGCGTAGACCTGCCCACCGCCACGGTGAGCGGCACCACGGAGAATGCGTTGCTCAACAGCAGCCAATCGGTGCTGGCCAAGCAGGTTCCCGGTGTGATGTCGCTCGTGAGTCAACTCAAAGATCTGCTCGCCGATGGCAAAGCCGGCACGCCCGAGTTCAACGCCCTCCAAGCCCAATACGAAAAGACGGTGGGCGAAATGGGCGCCCTGGTCAAAAAAAGCATCGCCGAGCATCCGCAGTCGACGGCCAACGCGCCGCTGTTCTACATCTACGGTAGTTTGCTCGACGAGGACGAAATTCAGAAACTCATCGCGAGCAACGCCGCTTGCTTCTCCACGCCGCTACTCAAACCTATCGTGGATCAGTTTGCCCATCGCGCCGAAGCGATGAAACTGCGTCAGCCCGGCAGCCAATTCAAGGACATTGCCCTCCAAACTCCGCAGGGAGCCACCAAGCGCCTCTCCGATTATTGCGGCAAAGGCAACTACGTGCTCGTGGACTTCTGGGCTTCGTGGTGCGGACCTTGCCGTGCAGAAATGCCCAACGTGAAGAAGGCCTACGAAAAGTACCATCGCAAGGGCTTTGAAATTGTGGGCGTTTCGCTCGACAACGACAAGGCTGCCTGGACGGGCGCCATTCAGCGCATGAACCTCCCCTGGATTCACCTCTCGGATCTGAAAGGTTGGCAGAGCGAGGCCGCTGCGCTCTACGGCATCAGCTCGATTCCCGCCACGATGCTCGTTGATCCCCAAGGCAAGATCGTGGAATTCGGTTTGCGCGGCGAACAACTCGAAGTCAAATTGGCCGAACTCTATGCCAACGCCCCCGATGTGCAGACCACCACGCCCGACGCCGTGACCGGCGCCACGAAGGTGGAGCGTTCCGCCGACAAGGCTCGCCCCGGAAAGCGCGTTCGCAAATAACTCCTCGTTCGACATTTCGTCGACTCCGTTCCGCTCCGTCACCGACTGACGGGGTGAACGGCCGACGAAATGTGGACGATCCCTCTCAATGGTGGTCGGAATAGCCGGCCACCTTGTTTCATCTTAGTAATCTCCCACATGAAACGCATCCTATTTCTCTTCTTCTCCTTTGTGCTGCTGGGCGTGATGGCCGTGCAAGCGCAGGTCACGTTCAGTGTCTCCACCAAACGCGTCAGCCCCACGGAGATAGACGTGGTGTTCACCGGTCGCATCGCGCCCGGTTGGCACGTCTACGGCACGGGCATTGCGCCCGGCGGCCCCACGGCGGCCACTTTCGGCACCGATGTGCTCAAAGGCGCCAAACTCAAGGGCGCTCTCCGCGCCGGTGCGGGATTGAAGCACAAGCAAGACCCGATTTTCGACATGCCCGTGACCTTTTTCGAAGGCTCGGCCCAGTTTACCCAACGCATTGAGCTGACCGACAAGCAATATGAGGTGAAGGGCTATCTGAAGTACGGCGCTTGCAACGACGAAAACTGCTTGCCGCCTACCACGGTGGAGATGAGTGCGAAGGGAAAGGACGGTCCTGAGAAAGCCCTTGCGGACAATGCCGCCTCGAGCTCCGAGAACCAAGCCGGCACCCCGACGGCCGACAACAATGCGCAGGCACTTGCCGCCGCTCTTCCGGGCGATCCGGGCGCGACGACCGACAGTGTCGACACGGCAATAGGCGCGTCGGCACCGGCAAAAGCCCAGGTGGCAGCGCTCGACAGCGCGACCATTCGCCAACTCTGGAGCCCGGTGACAGACCAACTCCGTGCGCTCGGCGAAGACCATGGCGCCGCCGGCAAGAGTCTGCTCATTGTGTTCGGTTTGGGCTTCCTCGGCGGACTCTTGGCCCTGGTTACACCTTGCGTGTGGCCCATCATCCCGATGACGGTGAGCTTCTTTCTCAAGCGCAACAGCGACCGCGCGAAAGGTGTGCGCGATGCGCTGACCTATGGTGCGTCGATTGTTGTGATTTATGTCCTACTCGGACTCGTGATCACCACGGTATTCGGTGCTTCGGCCCTCAATGACCTGTCGACCAACGCGATTTTCAACATCGCCTTCTTCTTGATGTTGGTGCTCTTCGGCGCTTCGTTCCTCGGGGGCTTCGAGATTCAGCTGCCGACTTCGTGGGGCAATGCGATCGACACCAAGGCTTCGAACACCACGGGCCTGTTGAGCATCTTCCTCATGGCCTTCACGCTCGCGCTGGTGAGCTTCTCTTGCACCGGCCCCATCATTGGTTTCTTGCTGGTGGAAGTTTCCACTTCTGGCGGTGGTCATCTGGCGCCCACCGTGGGAATGCTGGGCTTTGCCGTCGCTTTGGCTCTGCCTTTCACGCTCTTTGCCCTCTTCCCCTCGCTGCTGAAGAAAACTACCCGCGGCGGTTCGTGGATGAACAAGGTGAAAGTCACGCTCGGTTTCGTGGAATTGGCCTTCGCGCTGAAGTTCTTCTCCGTGGCCGACCTAGCTTATGGTTGGCACCTGCTGGATCGCGAGGTGTTCTTGGCCTTGTGGATCGCGCTCTTCGCCTTGCTCGCGTCGTATCTGTTCGGTTGGGTGAAATTCCCCCACGACGATGCGGACGAACGCAGCACTTCTGTGCCGGCTTTCTTCGTGGGCATTGCTTCTCTGGCCTTTGCCATCTACATGGTGCCGGGGTTGTGGGGCGCACCTGTGAAAGCGGTGAGTGCTTTCGCCCCGCCGATGCACACACAAGACTTTAATCTCAACCCGCACACCGCGGTGGAACCGAAATTCAAGGACTTCGAAGCCGGAATGGCCTACGCCCGCAGCGTGGGCAAGCCGGTGATGATCGATTTCACGGGCTTCGGTTGTGTGAACTGCCGCAAGATGGAAGCCGCAGTGTGGACCGACAGCAAAGTGCGCAGCTTGATCGACAAAGATTATGTGCTGATTTCGCTCTATGTGGACGACAAGACGCCGCTTCCCACGCCCATTGAGGTGCAAGAGAACGGCAAAACCACGAAACTCCGCACGGTGGGCGATCGTTGGAGCTACTTGCAGCGCACGAAGTTCGGCGCCAATGCCCAGCCGTTCTACGTTCTGCTCGACGGCAAGGGCAATCCGCTCACGGCCAGCCGCAGTTACAACGAGAACGTGGGCGAATATGTGAAATTCTTGGAGACGGGACTGCAAACCTTTGCCACGCGCAAATAAAAAGTGCCGCGTCTCACCACAACCGATGGGTGCTCCGAATCGAAGGTTCGGAGCACTCATTATATATATAGGCGTCATCTCAATAAATAAGGGGGCGCATCTCGAAAAATAGTCGTATCTTTGCTCCAAATCAGCAAAACATCATACATGAGTTTACAATGCGGCATCGTCGGCCTGCCCAATGTGGGCAAATCGACGCTCTTCAACTGTCTGAGCAACGCCAAGGCACAGAGTGCCAACTTCCCCTTTTGCACCATCGAACCCAATGTGGGCGTCATAACTGTGCCCGATGAGCGCCTTTCGGCGTTGGCCGCGCTGGTGAAAACCAATAAAATCATTCCCACCACGGTAGAAATCGTAGACATCGCCGGCTTGGTGAAGGGCGCCTCGAAGGGTGAGGGGCTCGGCAACCAGTTTCTCGGCAATATCCGCGAGACCGACGCCATTATCCACGTGTTGCGCTGTTTCGACGACGGCAATGTGGTGCATGTCGACGGAAGTGTGGATCCGGTTCGCGACAAAGAAATCATCGACACGGAGTTGCAGCTCAAAGACCTCGAGACGGTGGAGAATCGCATCAAGCGTGTGGAGAAAATCGCCCAGGTGGGCAACGACAAGAACGCGAAAGTGGAGTACGGTGTGCTGACTGCGATTCGCGAAGCCCTGCTTGAGGGAAAGAACGCCCGCAGTGTCGTTTTCGAATCGAAGGACGAACAAGCGGCGGCGCGCAACCTTTTCCTCTTAACCTCCAAGCCGGTGCTCTATGTCTGCAATGTCGACGAAGGATCGGCCGTGTCGGGCAATGAATATGTGGAGCGCGTGCGCGAAGCCGTGGCTCCCGAAGGAGCAGAAATCCTGGTTGTGGCTGCACAAACCGAGGCCGACATCGCAGAACTCGAGACTTTCGAAGAGCGTCAGGAGTTTTTGAAGGACGTAGGCCTCGAGGAGAGCGGCGTCAACCGCTTGATTAAGGCCGCATATAAGCTCCTTGATCTGGAAACCTTCATTACGGCCGGCGAAATCGAGGTACGTGCGTGGACTTACAAGCGCGGTTGGAAAGCGCCCCAGTGCGCCGGTGTGATTCACACGGACTTCGAGAAAGGATTCATCCGCGCCCAAGTCATCAAATACGAAGACTTCATCAAGTATGGCAGCGAAAGCGCCGTGCGCGAGGCCGGTTTGCTCCACATCGAGGGCAAAGAATATGTAGTGCAGGACGGCGACATCATGCACTTCCTCTTCAACGTTTAATAAAAGCCCATCGCGTTTCGACGGCCCCGCGTTTTCGTCGGCCGTCGGGGCGCGATGAACTCCAATTCCTCCTCCCATGATTATTTGGAACCCCGATTTGATCGCATTTCAAATAGGAAGTCTCGCGATTCGCTGGTATTCCTTGTTCTGGACCATTGGTTTGGCCGCGGCCTACGTCATTGTTTGGCGCCTCTACCGTGAGCAGCGCATTCCGCAAGCCAAGTTCGATCCACTTTTCATCTATTGTTTCTTAGGCATCCTCATCGGTGCGCGCCTCGGCCACTGTTTGCTCTACGAACCCGGCTACTTTTTGTCGCACCCCCTCGAGATGATTCTGCCCATGCGCCAGGACGGTCTGGGACATTGGCATTTCACGGGCTATGCGGGCTTGGCTTCGCACGGAGGTACGGCCGGCCTGATGATAGCCCTCTGGCTTTATGTGCGCAGCACCAAGGTTCGGTTATTTCGCGTGTTGGACAACATCGCCATTGCCACTCCTGTCACCGCAGGCTGCATCCGTTTGGGCAATCTCATGAACTCTGAGATCGTAGGTACCTACACGCACAGCGATTTCGGCTTCGTTTTCGCCCGTCTTGGCGAGACGCAGCCCAGACACCCCGCCCAACTCTACGAAGCCATCGCTTATTTCGTGCTTCTGTTCATCGGTTGGCTCATTTATCGCCGTCATCGCGAGAAAGTCGGGACCGGTTTCTTTTTTGGTCTCTGTCTCACGTTCATTTTCGCCTTCCGTTTCGGCGTAGAGTTCTTCAAAGAGGTGCAAGAGCCCTGGGAACTCCACATGCAAGGCTTGATTGGCATCAATCAAGGGCAGTTGCTTTCCATTCCCTTCATTCTGATCGGGCTTTATTGCATGTTTGACTGTAAACTCCCCGCGTCTTGGTACGACCGTAGCGGCCGTTACTACGAAGACGAGAATGCAACGACCATTAAATGAACCTTTCCCAACAAACTCCCCATATTTTTCTATCACTCATGAAACAAACCCTCACTGTCTCCGTGGCAGCCCTCGGCCTCCTCGTGCTGAGTTCGTGCAGCGGGAAGCTTGGATCGCTTTCTGCCGACAATTTCACCGTTACCCCCGCGCCTCTCGAAGTGGTAGGCGACGCCGTTCCGGCCACTATCAACGGCCGTTTCCCTGAAAAGTACATGAAGAAAAAGGCCATCGTCACCGTTGTGCCCGAATTGCGCTATGCCGGCACGCGCACGGTGGGACAAAGTGCCACTTTCCAGGGAGAAAACGTGGTGGGCAACGACCAAACCATCGCCTACAAGGTGGGTGGCAACTATGTGATGCGCACGAATTTCCCATACACTCCCGCCATGGATCGCAGCGAGCTCTATCTGACCTTCGATGCCCGCATCGGCAACAAGCGTGTCGCCATTCCCGAGGTGAAAGTGGCCGACGGTGTGCTCGCCACCTCGCAACTGGTCTACCGCACCCTCGCATCCGCCTCGACCGCTACGGCAGCCGACGGCTATCAGCAGCAGATCAGCCGCAGACAAGACGCACAAATCAAATATCTCATCAACCAAGCCAAAGTGCGCACCAGCGAAATCAACCGCACCTCGGTGCAAGACTTCGTGAAAATGCTGCGCGAGATCAAAGCCGACCGCAAGAATCTGGCGCTCGACAACATCGAAGTGGCAGCTTACGCCTCGCCCGACGGCTCTCTGGGCTTCAATAAGGAACTGGCTGAGCACCGTCGCAACACGGCCGAGCAATATGTGAACGGACAACTGCGCAAAAATAAACTCGGCACCAACGTCGACACGAAATACACCGCAGAAGACTGGGAAGGCTTCAAAGAACTGGTGCAACAAAGCAACATTCAGGACAAAGAAGCCATCATTCGTGTGCTTTCGCTCTACCAAGATCCCGAAGAACGCGAGCAACAGATTCGCAACATCTCGACAGCCTTCACCGAACTGGCCAATGAAGTGCTGCCCGAACTGCGCCGCGCGCGTTTGGCCATCAATTATCGGGTGGTGGGTCGCACCGACGACGAGATTCGCGAGCAGTATATGAACGATCCCTCCAAGCTTTCGGTCGAAGAAGTGCTGTATGCCGCCACGCTCACCCAGAATCCCGACGAACGCAAGGCCATTTTCGAAAAGGCCGTGCGTCTCTATCCGAACGACAAGCGTGCGCACAACGGTCTGGCGCAAATCGCCTACGCCAAGGGCGACATGGAGACTGCCAAGGCTGAATTGGCCCAAGCCGCCGAGCTTCCCGAAGCAAATGCCAACGCCGCACTCATCGCCGTGCGCGAACATCATCTCGATCAAGCCGAATCACTGCTCGGAAAGGCCCTGACGGCGTCTAATTACAACGAAGTGCTCGGCAATCTCCAGGTGGCTCGCGGCAATTTCGTACAGGCTGCGCAGACACTTAAGGGAGTCAACACCAATACCGCCGCCCTCGCTCAGATCCTCACCAAGGACTATGTTTCAGCCCGCCAGACCCTCATGGCCGTTCCGCATCGCGATGCGATGACCGCCTATTTGGCTGCCATTGTCAGCGCCCGCACCGGCGATGTCAAGGGCGCAGCGCAAGCACTGGCCGGAGCCATTGCCGCCGACCGCTCTCTTGCCGGACTGGCCCAGACAGATCTCGAATTGGCCAAGGTGCTTGCGGCACATCCCGAGCTGGTGAAATAAACTCGGCGCCGACTTTTCGATACTTCTCCCCCTAAGCACGACAGGAACGCCGCATTGTCTGCGTTCCTGTCGTTTTTTTAGCCCATTTCCCACATGAATTTCCGTTTACTCCTCACGTTCCTCCTTCCGCCAGCCTTGCTGCTCTCGTGCGGCCCCGACAAACACACGGCTCGCCTGTCGGGGCAAATCAAAGGTGTGGACCAGGCCGCGATCATCGCCTACGCTCCTGCGGAAAGCCCCGCCGACGGTGGCGCGACCGACAGCATTCATCTGTCGCGTGGCGCCTTCAGCTACGATCGTCCCACCCAAGCGCCGTTGCTCCTCACTTTGGTCTATCCCAACTACTCCACGCTCACGCTTATTGCGGTGCCCGGTGAGGAAGTGCACCTGTCGGGCGAGGCCAATCGGTTGAAAGAGGTGGAAATCTCCGGCGGCGAGGAAAACGAACTCTTGCAGGGTTTCCGTGACGGCAACCACGGTCGTTCGGAAGCCGACATCCGCCGCAAGGCCGAAGCCTTCATCCGTTCGCACCCCACGCGGTTGGCAGCCGTTGCTGTGTTTCTCGATATTTTCGCAGGATCTGAACATCCGCGCTACCGTCCCGACGGCGAATTGCTCGAACTGCTCGTCAAGTCGCAGCCCGACAATGCGCAATTGAAGCAGATTGCGTCGAATCTGCGACCGGTGTTCGCCGTTGCCGAAGGCGCCCCGCTGCCGAAGTTCTCGGAGCGCACGCTCAGTGGCGGCAACATCACGAGCGAAATGCTCAAGGGACGCGCCGCGCTCATCGTGTTCAGCGGTTCGTGGGACGGCAATAACTTCCGCTATGTGCCCACGCTCAACCGCCTGCGCCGCCGTTTCGGTGCACGACTCTCGGTGGTCAATGTGCTGCTGGACACCAACGCCGGGCAAGCCCGCGACCGCGCGCAGCGCGATTCGCTCAGCAATGCCATTTACGCGGAGGGCGAATATGAAAGCGCCCTGGCCCGCAAGTTGGGCGTGCGCTATGTGCCGGGCTGTCTGCTCATTGACGCCACGGGTACGGGGGTGGCGCGCAACATCGATCCCGATCGGCTGGAAGGAGCTGTGGAGAAGGTGGTGCGCTGAGGCCGCCTAATTCCCGTCTGTCCGCCGTGTGCGGTCGGCACTGCCGCGTTGCAACCCGTCGGCCCCGAGCAGGGGACAATGTGGAGTGACGCATCGGCTTGCTTACCCCAGTCTTTGCGCAGTTGTCACCTCATCGCTCACGAGCTTCCGCGCCGTCGTGCGCAGTGTCCCGATACAGATCGGTCGCCCTCTTCCTCTGAAGGAAGAGGGCGGACCGTTTTTTCTTGCCTGCGCGATTGCTGCGTCGGGGCGGCTTGTGCGCACCGATTAGGCCCCACAGTCCAGAGATATCCCCGCGTTTTCCGTGATTTTCTCCGCATTTTCCGACGAAAGTCCCCTAATTTCTACTCCTTCCTGCCCGTTTTCCGCCGGCTTCTCTCTTGCGAGCGGACACTCCCTCCGCAGATGACGGAAAGGTGTAGCCGATCGCCGCTGCGACGTGTGCTGAGCGGGCCGGCCGCCGACCGGTTTGGCGAGTGCGCTCGGAGGGGGTGACAAATGGCAGCCGGAGTGTCGGGCTCCTTCTGAGCGAGCACGGCGGTGCGAGCGAGGGCAGCCGACGTCCTGCTGCGCAGAGGTGGTGCAGGGTAAGGATGCAGTTTGCCGAGCGAGTGCCCGTAACGTCGCGCCGGTACACAAAAAAAGCCGGCAGACGCAAGGTTTACGTCTGCCGGCGCGAAGATGTGCAGTGCACTGCGGTGCGAAACCGCGCGAGCCGCGGAGCAAGGCTAATTACGCCGTCGCGTGTGTGCGGCTTCTCCGCCTGCCATTAGTTTTTGAACCATTTCACCGCTTCGTTTTTCCCATCGTTGCGTACAAGCTGCACGAGGTAGGTACCTTTTTGCAGCGTGGCGGTGGAGAAGACCACGCGGTTGGATCCGTTGAGCGGGAGATCGAAGAGGTGGGCACCGCGCAAATCGACCACCGAGGCGGAGCGATAAGCGGTGAGTGCGCCACTGAGTGTAGCTGTTTCAGCGCCGGGCACGCTGGTGACGCGAAGCACCGGCTGTTGCGCGAAAGGGCGGTTGGCGATTCCGGTATAGAGTTTTCCCAATCCCGAGAAGCGGAGCGTATAGTTGGCCACTTTGTCGGTGGGTACCTTATATTTGTCCAAAGTCAAAGCCGGACCGCAGCTACCACTGCCGACACCCTGCTGGAAGAAGTCGAAGTGGGCGGTGTTGAACTTCGAAGGAGCGAGTTCCCAATCGTGTTCCACGTTCACGAGATCGTGATCGTCGTAGGGCAGAACGGAGAATTCAACCTGTCCTTCGGTGGAAACGAGTACGCCGTTGCCTTCTGCATCGGTCAGACGGAGATCGCGGAGCCCCATGCGGTTGCCGCAAGTTTGGGTGCGGGCGTAGTGGGTGAGATTGCTGTCGACGCGCTGCACGTAGTGGCCGAAGAACGAACCTTCGCAGCGATCGGAGTAGTTTTCGCGGGGACCGCGCGCCGTATAATCCATGAGCGCGAAGCGATTGTCGAAGCCCATGCTTATGCCGAGGCGGCGCAGTTGACCCTTATTCTGTGCTTGTGTGGGATCGAGCGACACGTTGAGCACCACATTACCGTCGGCGTGGATGGTATAGGTGAGCGTGTTGGGCACAAGGGCTTGGCGCGTTGCCGTCACCGTGTAGGTGCGTCCGCCGTCGGTCGTCTTGATCGTGGGCACAGCGTCCTGGTTGTTGCTGTCGGCTATGCGATAGCGCCACTCAAGGGTGTTGTAAGGCTTGCTGGTGTAGGGTGCTTCGTTCTCGATCCAGCGGAAGTTGTCGTAAACGGGGCCCTTGCCGTAGGCAATAACGGGCTGATCGTTGTACTTCCATTCGACGAGTTGCGAAGTCGTCGTGTTGAAGGTCATCGAAACGAGGCTGTTGGAGATCGTAGCAAGGTTGCCTACTTTCTTCAACTTGAGGGCGGGCACGTCGGCCTTGGGCGTGAGGGCGGGCAAGGCGGTGCGCTGGGCGAGTTCAAACTGCTCTGCTGCCATGACATAGCCGGCTTTTGCCCAAGGCTTGTCGCTCTTGAGACGGAGGTAGACGTTGAGGTGGTAGTCGTCGGCACCGTTCTCGGGCACATTGGTGGTCATGGTGAAGGGAAGCACGCGACGCGATGCGGCTGTGAGGGGCGGCAATTCGATGTTGCCCTTTTCGACGACGACACCGTTCTTCAATACCTCGAAATCGAGGGTGAAGTCAGCGAGATTGATGAAGGCATAGTTGTTGCGCACGATCAGGCTCTTGTTGTTCTTGCCGTTGTTGAGCCCAAAGGTCACGTATTGGTACACCTTCTTGACGATGTCGAGTTTGGGAGTCCACTCGCGTTCGGAAGTGATCACGCCGTTGTTGACAAAGTTACCCTGGTGAGGTCCGGGGTAGTCGTAGCCGGTGGTCAATTGCTTGATGCCCTGTTTGAGCTTCTGGGGGTTGTAGATGCCTTGATCCACCCAGTCCCAAATGCAACCGCCGATGCCGAGTCTCGATTTTTCGATGATGTCCCAGTATTCGCGGAGGTAACCCACACTGTTGCCCATGGCGTGGTCATATTCGCACATGAAGAAGGGTTGGTCGCCAGCGTTGTTGTTGGCGAATCTCTGCACGTAGTTCAGGTCAGGGTACATTTTGGAGTGGAGGTCCGTGATGCCGGCGAGGTGACGGCCTGCATTGGTGGCTCCCTCGTAGTGAATGGGACGGGGGTCGAGGGCACGTGCTGCGTTGTGCGTGGCAATGAAGTTGTCGCCTGCGCCCGATTCGTTACCGAGCGACCAGAAAATGATGGAGGGGTGGTTGCGATCGCGCTGCACCATGCGCACCGTACGGTCGATCATGGCGGGTTTCCAAGATTCTTGTCCGGAGATAACAGCCGTGTTGTAGCCGCCGTTTGCACCGTGATCGTTCCAGTTCTTGTGACATTCGAGGTCAGCTTCGTCCATGACGTAGAGGCCATAGTAGTCGAACATGGCGTTCATTTTGGCCTGACGGGGGTAGTGTGAGGTGCGCCCCGTGTTGACGTTGGCCTGCTTCATGAGGGTAATGTCGTGCAACATGGTGGGCACATCGATGGTGCGGCCGGTTTCGGGATGCGTGTCTTGGGTGTTCACGCCTTTGAAGAAGACGCGCGTGCCGTTGATGAGCACTTGTCCGTTGCGCATCTCGATGTTGCGGAATCCGTACTGGGTGTTGAAGGCCATTTCCTCCTTGCCACTGGCGTCTTTTTGACTGACAATGACGGAATAGAGTTCGGGAGTTTCGGCCGTCCAGAGGCGGAGGTCATTGAGATTGTCGAAAGTGATGTCCACCTTCTTGCTCGTTTCGCCGGCAGCAAAGTCGACAGTTTTTTCGCTCTGCGCCACTTGTTGACCGTCGGGATCGAGCAGGGTGACTTCTACGCGCTTTTCGGCCGCCGTTTTGTCGCGGTTGTCGAGCTCGAGCTGCACATTGAGCGAACCGCTCTTGTAGCGTTTGGTCGCATTGAGGTTGGAGGTGATGTAGTGGTCGCGCACAAAGGTGCGGGGAGTGGCCACCAAATAGACGTCGCGGTGGATACCGCTCATGTGGAACACGTCTTGTCCTTCGAGATATGAGCCGTCTGTCCAACGGATCACTTGCACGCTGACATTGTTCTTGCCGGCGTGGAGCGCGGAAGTGACGTCAAATTCGGCATCGTTGTTGGCGCCTTGCGTGTAACCGATGTATTTTCCGTTGACCCACACGTAGGCACCACTATAAATACCATCGAAGTGGAGGAACACGCGCTTGCCGTCCCAGTTGGCGGGAAGATCGAAGTCGCGGCGGTAGCTTCCCACGGGATTGGGGTCTACTTTTCCGCGATATTCCTTGCGCAACTTAATGTAGGGAGGGTCATCTTCGAAAATGTAGTCCACATTTACGTAGACCGGTTTGTCATATCCCTTCATTTCCCAGCAAGAGGGCACGTCGATGTTGTCCCATGCTGCAGTGTTGTAGTCGTTCTTGACAAAAGCGGTGTCGCGTTTTGCGGCATCGGGTGCGTAGTGGAATTTCCAAGTTCCGTTGAGCGACTGCACTTCGGTGGAGTTCGGGTTGAGCCATGCCTGTTTGAAACGCGCATCGGCCTTCAAAGCGGCCGTGGTGGCGTAGGGCATGAACGTGGCATGTCCGTTTTCCTTGTTGATGGCGAAGATCGCTTCGTTTTGCCACTCCGTTTTGGGTTGCTCCACGCGCTTGTCTTGCCAATCCTTCACCTCGGTGAAGCGGAACTCCGAGTTGTCGTCAGTGCTATAGCCCACATAGATCTCGCCTTTTTCGTTCATACTGAGTAAATAGAAACCGTAGGCCTCAGAAATGATGCGGTACACACCATTCTTTCCCTGCACAGGTTCGAACACGAAACGCTGGTTGGGGTTGTTCTTGTTGGAATCCCATTGCAAAGGTTTGCGGGGCCCGTTGAGAGCCAAGTCCATGGCTTTCTTGTAATTGCTGTTGTAGATCAAGAAAGCTCCGTCGCCTGCGTCGAGGAGTTGGAACACTTGCGAGGGCGCCGTGGGATCCGGTTTCGCACCTTCGTAGTTGCTGTTGTTGGAGGGCGAATCTCCATTGCTCAAATTGAGATTGTGCGCCACAGCCGTGATGGTATAGTGCTTATTGGCCACCGGTTGTGCGAGTGCAAGGACAGCACTCATACACCAGAGCAACAAGACAGACCAAAGCCGCCTGTGTCGAGAGTTGGTGAACTGTTTCATGATAGGAAAGTGAGAGATAAACTAAAAAATAGAGAGATGAAAAATTTCAGATCATTCGAAGTAGAAGGTGAGCACCACCATGTTGGGTGTGGCGCTCTGCAGACTCTGGGTGAAAACCAGCTGTGTGGGATCGGTCAGGTCGGGGCGATTGCGCTGTAGCGTGTTGTTCAATCCGAAACAGAACTTGAGTTCGGGTATCAACTTGAAGAAAGGCAGGTAAAAGTCGCAACCGAAGCCCACTTCCACGAAGGTTTGCAGCGGCCGCGTGCGGATGTAGCTTCCTTTGGACGAGGTGAGATCATACATCATGTCGACTCCCCCGACCACGTAGGGACGAAAATTATTATAGCGCGGAGCCGCCGCCTTGAGGAGGACGGGCAATGCAATATAAGTGGTTTTCATGTCCTGCGTCAGCTCCTGTTTGGTCGCCATGTTGCGGAACGTGAGGTGTTTCGACCCGAAATGCAGCGTGGGAGTGGCGCGTAGCGCGAAATTTCTCGTGAGTCGCCACTCGCCCAACACGCCTACAGAGAAGCCAAAGTTCTGTCTGTCGTTCTCGCCCACCCATTGTGCGCCGTCGGCCGTGTTGATGTAGCCGTTGTTGAGGAGCTTCAAACCCTGATCGTGCAGCCCGATTTGGAAACCATAGTGCCACGCGCGCTCATCGATGTAGGGTTTGTATTGCACAACGCGTTGTTGCGCGCCGCCCCGAAGGGTGGCGAAGCAAAGCAGGAGAAAGAACAGCAAGCGAATGTGCATGTGGATAAAAATGAGGGGAATTTCGCAGCAGCGGAGACCACTTCCGGACGAAAGCGCCCACGCGCAGCGAGGATTCCGAGGAGAGTTTAGGGAAGGCGCAGTCCCACCGACTCAATCCCCGTGAGGTTTTCGCGTTGCATCATGTGCCGCACGGTGATGCGTCCCTTCGCGCCTTTCGGCAATCGGAGGGTGACGAGCGGAAACGTGTAAGGGTGCAGCGAAATGCCGTGTGCGCGAAGTTCTCCGTCGTCGGCCGACAAATCGGCCACGAGGGTGTCGTTGCGCACCATGAGTAGACTGTCGCGCATGCAGCGGGGCGGTCGCGGTTGTCCGATCGCCGTGAAATGACGTCGGGCGTCGGCGCGCGCTTGAGCCGCAGCATCGGGCACGGGAAGGGTCCATCGTTGGTGCACGACGAGCGTGATCGATCGAAAGGGATAAGCCTTGTCAGAAGATTTGCGCAGCATGACCGACAGCGGGTAGTCTTGTGTGGCCGGAAGACTGTCCACGGTGAAGACGTAGCTCGTTTCGCGTGTCCATCCGTTGGGATCCACCTGTGCGAATTGCAGAAAAGCTTCCGCCTCTCTGCAGGCCACGAGGAGCAGTCCCGCGAGCAGCAACAAGCAGAGTCGCCGTGCAGGTCGGCCCAGTCGTGTGCAAGCAGCAATCATCTGTTTCATTTCGTCGGGTTGTTGTCGGAGGTGTCAGAAGCCGGCCGGGTGTTGTCACGACGCGCACCTCCTTTGGCGTTGTCGTTGCGTGTCTCCGTCTCTCGGCCGTTTCTTCCGCGTTCGTTTCGGGCCCCGTTTCGTTCGCGGTTCCGGTCCTCGCTGCGGCGTGCCGGACGTTCGCGCCGATTGTTTGCCGCGCGCGCTGCAGTGGGGGCCGCATCGCGGTTCTCGTCTTTGGCGTTGGCGGCCGCCCCCTCGGGGCGAGGACGGCGTTTCTTCCGCTTTTTGGCCTTGTCGAAGCGCGTCAAATCGTCTTGTTCAGCCAGATCCACCACTTTTTTCTGTGCCGGTTGTTGGCCGTCGTCGAGCAGTTCGGGTTTGTTACCCTCGCGGTTCATTTCGATCACCTCCAAGGCCCGTTCGGCACTGATGGTGACAAGATTGGCCGCCATGCGTTTGTCAGTCGAATAAGTGATCTGTCCGCTGAGAATGTCGGCCTTGAAATGGTAATACGTGCCGTCTGCCGTTTCGAGTTGCACGTTGCGTTCAGGCAAACTCTTGTGCGCCTCATTATATACATCGAGTTCGTAGTTCAGGCAGCATTTGAGTTTTCCGCATTGCCCGGCCAGTTTCTGTGGATTGGGCGAAATGTCTTGTTGTCTGGCCGCTCCGGTCGACACCGTCTGGAAGTTTTTCATCCAGGTGGAGCAGCAGAGTTCACGTCCGCAAGGGCCGATTCCGCCGATGCGTCCCGCTTCCTGTCTCGCCCCGATCTGCCGCATCTCGACGCGTACGTGAAAGGTGTCGGCTAGCACGCGAATCAGTTTGCGAAAGTCCACACGCGAATCGGCAATATAGTAGAATATCGCCTTGTTGCAGTCGCCTTGATACTCGACGTCGCCGATTTTCATGTCCAGCTCGAGCGATTTGGCAATTTGTCGGCTTTGGATCATCGTGTCGTTCTCTCGGCTGCGCGCTTCTTGCCACTTTTCGAGGTCTGTGGTGCGCGCTTTTCGGTAGATGCGTTTGATCTCGCCGGAGTTTTTGGGTTGTGCCTTTTTCATTTGCAGTGGCACGAGCGATCCGGTGAGGGTAACGGTACCGATGTCGTGTCCGGGCGAGGCTTCCACGGCCACCACGTCTCCTTTTTGGAGATCGAGGTGATTGTCGTTGCGGAAATAGCCTTTGCGCGTATTTTTAAATTGCACTTCCACCAGGTCGGAAAACTCGTCGTTGCCGGGGATGTCGCTGTTGTAGTCGAAGGTGTTGAGTTGATGTTTCGAGCACCCGCATCCGCAGGCCGAGAATCCGCGGAGTGCAGGGTCGGGAATGGTCGTTTGTGACATGTAGAAAAATATAGTGACGGCTTTTTTCTCGACAGCGCGCAGCTGTCGGCAGCCGGGAATGGAGTGGGGTGCATCGTGCCGTAAGGATACAATTCACCCTCATACGCAAAAGTATATTTTTCTGTCGGAAGTACCAAACGAATGGAGGGTTTTAGCAGTCTGCACCCTTGTTTTGTCTCCGTCCTCGAAACTTGCGCCGCCGCCTTCTCGCCTTTGAGACAAAAGTTGGGGACACTGCGCAGAAAATCCCCTACAATCGATGAAAAATCGGGCATTTTCGTTCTGCGGCCCGCACGGATGACAGACAAAGGAACGTGCCCCAACGTGAATCGGGAAGGTCTCGACGCGAATCGGGAAGGTCACGATGCGAATCGGGGGGGCACCGCCGCGAATTGGGAATGCAATGCAGCCACTCCGCGCAGCCCCGAAACGCAAACCGCCCCTCGCCGGATAGACGAGGAGCGGTCTGAGCAAGCGGGGGACGAAAGCCGTCGACCGGCAGATAGGGTTTAGTGCTGTCCCGCCTTCGGTGTTTCGAGCAGCGGGAGGAGCGCGCCGTAGCCTTCGCGTTCCATTTCCGCTTTGGGGACGAAACGCAACGAAGCACTGTTGATGCAATAGCGCAGGCCTCCGGTGGCTTTCGGTCCGTCGTTGAAGACGTGGCCGAGGTGGGCACCGCCGAGTTTGCTGCGCACCTCCGTGCGGTGCATGCCGTGACTATTGTCGGTGAGGTTGTCGAGCAGATGCGGATCGATGGGCTTCGAGAAGGCCGGCCATCCGCATCCCGATTCAAATTTGTCGGTCGAAAGGAAAAGCGGTTCGCCGGTGGTGATGTCAACATAGATGCCCGGCCGGAATTCCTTGTCGTAGGCATTTTGATGCGGGGCTTCGGTGGCCGCCTTTTGCGTCACGGCGTATTGCACGTCGGTGAGTCGTCGCCGCAACTCTTCGTCCGTGGGTTTTCGGTAGGTGTTTTTTTGGAGCGCATCGGCATTGGCGCGTCGGGCTTCCTCGAAGAGCGCACTCGGCACATGGCAATAGCCGCCGGGATGCACGTCGAGATAGTCTTGGTGGTAGTCCTCGGCCGCATAGAAGTTGTGCAGCGGTTCGACCTCGACGGCCACCGGTCGCCCGATGGCGGCGGCCAATTTTGCTTTCTCGGCCACGAGCAGCGGGCGGAGTGCAGGATCGGTATAGTAGATGCCGGTGCGGTATTGCGGTCCCACGTCTCCGCCTTGGCGGTTCACGCTGGTCGGGTCGATTGTTCGGAAAAAGAGTTGGACCAAGAGCGTGAGAGGGAGCCGTTGCGGGTCATATTTCACCTCGACCGTTTCGGCAAATCCGGTTTGGTGTCCGCACACCTGTTCGTAGGTGGGATTTTCTACATGGCCGTTGGCATAACCCACGCGGGTGTCCAGTACGCCGTTGATTTGTTTGAAGAAATGCTCGGTGCCCCAGAAGCATCCTCCGGCAAAATAGAGGGTGGCCGTATCATTCATTGTGTTGGTGTTTTTGAGATTGTGTTGTGTGCGTGCGCAAGCCGTGAGCGTCAGCCCGAAGGCCAGCCCCAGTGCAGCGACGGCAACCAGGAGTTGGAAAGGAGTACGCATGGTTTGTATATTAGAAGGTTTGATTGAGCTGATGTTGAGTCGGAGCAGATGGCAAAACTCCCCGTGCGCCTTGTGGAGGAGGTGCATCGGGGAGTTCTGTGAGTGTTTGCCTTGTCGAAACCGGTCTGCCTAACTTAGGCGGTCGGCCCATTGTGGTCGATAGTCGGTTTCGTCGAGTGGTGCATCAGGCAACCGGCGTTTCTTGTTCGTCGGTGGTCCCGCCGGCCGTGCGCCATTGGCGCCATGCCGCGAAGAGGAAACCGACAATCAGCAGCACGATGGCCGCATAAGCGATGTATTCGGTCGTCGTCACCGAGGTGGGGCGGAACGTAAGGACGATCTCATGGTGTCCGGCGGGAACGCGGAGGGCGCGCAACACATAGTTCACGCGGGCCACTTCCACCGGTTTGCCGTCGATGGTGGCCGTCCAGCCCGGATAGTAGATTTCGGAGAACACCGCCACGCCGTCTTTGCTGTTGTCGCTCGTGTAGCGCAGTTCATTCGGCGCATAGTGCTTGAGCTCGATGCGGCCTTGTCCGTCGGTGGCGCCTTTGAGCAACGATTCGAACCGGGCATCGGCCACCGCTTGGTGTTTCAGATCGAGCTTTCCGAGTGCTTGGATCTCGGCATCGGCATTAGGCACGAACTTCACCTCGTTGACAAACCAAGCATTGCCGTTGGCGTGAGCATTTTGCAGGGCGATGTTGCCATTGCCGAGAATCACCCACTTCATGTTGAGCATGTTGAGCACCGGCGTCACCGAATCGGTGTTGAAGGTCGAGGCCACATACGCATTCAGTTGCTCCTGGCTGCGGATGCCGCGCGCGGCAAGTTGCGCACTGTCGGCTGCCGCCTGGGCATAAGCCTTTTGAGCAGCTTCGCTGAGGTGCTGGCATTCGTTGTCGAGATAGAAATTGATCAACTCCTGGTAGCGACGGAGTTTCGCGGCGTGATAGCCACCGATCGACTTGTGCCAGAAAGCCGTTTGGTTCGAAGTCTCGTTGAACGGGCTGCCACCGGAAAGATTCAGCACGCGGTAGTCGGGATCTTTGTCCTTCAAAATGAGCTGATCGGCGGGCGATTTGGCAAAGTTGCCTTGCATCGCTTCGGGTTCTTTGAAACTGTCGGTGTTCAAGTAGCGACGATCGATGTTCCAGAGGTCGCCGAGCGTGAGGACGAGGAGCACGCCCACCACAGCTGCGGAGGGAATGGCTTTCGGCCATTTGGCATAAGCGGCCACCAGCGCAAGGGCAATGAGCGAAAGGAAGAAAGCACGCCAAGCCGTGGCTGAGAGGATGGCCGCGTGGAGTTGCAGGATGGCCCCTTTGTAGCCATTGACGAAATCGGCGGGCAGACCGAGTTGCTGCAATTGAGCGAAAGCTTGGCTGTCGGCTGTCGAGAGGAGGTTCGAGGCATCGGGCACGAGAGCGTAGAACAGACTCACGCCGACGGTGAGCACCGCTGCCACACCGAGGGAGATTTTGCCGCGTCGCGTGCCGAAAATCTTTTCGGGATGGCGAATCACTTCGGCCAAGGCAAGCATCGCCAAGACGGGCATGGTGAATTCGGCAATCACTAAAGCCGACGACACGGTGCGGAACTTCGCATACATCGGCAGCACATCGATGAAGAAGTCGGTGGCTCCCATGAAATTGTGTCCCCATGCGAAGAGGAAAGAGAGCAGGGTGGCCGCGGCAAGCGCCCACTTGAGCGGTCCGCGCACCAAGCCGAGGCCGAGTAGGAAGAGGAAGCAAATGATGGCTCCCACATAAACGGGACCCACCGTGAACGGTTGGTCACCCCAATACTGGTTGATGCCCGGGATATTGCCCGAACCGGTGGCCTGTTGCAACTGCGTGGCATATTGATAGAACTCATCGTAGCCTTTGAGCCCCTCCACGCCGTCGCGTTCGAGAATGCTGCTCGATCCGCCGCCTTTGAAGTCGGGCATCAAGAGCGTGAGCGTCTCGTCGATGCCATAGCTCCATTGGGTGATGTAGTCGCGCGCCAATCCGTCGGTGCCCTCTGCTTCGGGGGCTTCCTTCTGCTCGGCCGTTTTCGGTGCCGCGACGGTCAGTTCCGTCTTTCCGCGCATCGACTCTTTCGAGTATTGCCACGTGTGGTAGAGGTTGGGCAGGTTGACCGCTGCCGCCAGGAGTCCTCCCACCAGGAGTGCGCCGGTGGCTTTCGCCCAGCGGCCGAGGGTTTTGCTGCGCAAGGCCTCGATGCCGTAGGCCACCGCCACAAAGAGCATGACAAAGAGGAAATAGTAAGTCATCTGCAAGTGGTTGGCCGCAATTTGCAAGGCGGCAAAGAGCGCCGTGACGGTAGCTCCCCACAAGTATTTGCCGCGGTAGGCCAGCACCAATCCTGCGATGGTGGGCGGAATGAACCCGAGGGTATTCACCTTCCAGAGGTGACCGGCGGCGATGATGATGAGAAAATAGCTCGAGAAGGCCCATGCCGTCGCCCCAAATGCCGAGAGCAGCGGCTTGAAACGGAGCGCGCGCATCAGCAGGTAGAACCCGAAGAGATAGAGGAAGAGGAACCCGAGCGGGCCGGAGGTGCAAAGCCGCACCACCGTCTCGACCACGCCCATCACCTTCGTCGAACCGTAGGTCGGCGAAATCTGATAAGTGGGCATTCCCGAGAAAATACTGTTGGTCCAACGGGAGCGTTCGCCCGTGGCCTCATGATAAGCGGTTTGTTCCTGTCCCTGTCCCATGCCGGCCACGGTGTCGTGACCGCCCAACACGAGACCTTCGCTGATGGGCGTGGCAAAATAGGCGAAACTCACCAGCAGGAAACACAGCACAACCACGAGGTCGGGCCATGAGCGGCGAAGAAATTGTTTCATCTGATTAGTTACATGATTATTAATGGGCAAAGTTACACAATGTCGGGCGAAAAGCCGTATTTTTGTAGGCAAATCTCAATAAAATCTCCTCATGAAAATCGGAATCATCACGGCCATGCAAGTGGAGCATGACCAAATCGCGGCGTTGCTCACCGACAGCACTGCGATGGAGGCCGCCACGCCCGGTGCTCCCGCTGTGTTGTGCGGAAGCTTGGGTGTGCACACCATCGTGCTGGCCATGAGCGGCATCGGGAAAGTCAATGCTGCGCTCACCGCCGCCGCACTCATCGCGACGCATCGCCCCGATGCGCTCATCAGCACGGGCTGTGCCGGTGGGCTCGCCCCCGAACCCGGTGTGATGGGTGTCGTGGCCGCCGCCTCTACAGTCTACCACGACGTGTGGTGCGGCGAGGGCAATGCCTACGGTCAGGTGCAAGGGCTGCCGGCTCGCTTCGAGGCCGACGCGCGTTTGCTGGAAGTGGCGCGCGCCTTGGCCGCCGATCCCACCGTGGACACCCCGGTGTGCTGCGGCCTGACCTGCACCGGCGACAAGTTCATCACCGATCCCGACGAACTCTCGGCCGTGTGCCGTGCCTTCCCCGAAGCACTGGCCGTCGACATGGAGAGCGCCGCCATCGCCCACACCTGCTATTTGCACCGCGTGCCCTTTTTGAGTTTTCGAGTCATCAGCGACACGCCGGGAGCCGAATCGCATTGGGAACAATATCAAGATTTTTGGGGCACGATGGCCGACCGCTCGTTTGGCATCACGCGCACTTTCCTCTCGCGCATCCCCGCCACTTTTTGAAACAGCCACAACATGAAGAAAATACCCTCCTTCACCGTCAACCACCTCACGCTGCGCCGTGGGGTGTATGTGAGTCGCCAAGACCGTGTGGGCGATGAAATCGTCACCACTTTCGATGTGCGCATGAAAGCGCCCAACCGCGAACCGGCTTTGCACGTCAATGCCATTCACACCATGGAACACCTCGCCGCCACCTTCCTGCGCAATCATCCCGTTTGGGCCGACCGCGTGATCTATTGGGGCCCCATGGGTTGCCTGACGGGGAATTACTTGATTTTGAAAGGCGATCTCACGTCGAGCGAGATCGTGCCGCTGCTCATCGAAACCTTCGAATTCATTGTTTCGTTCGAGGGTGAGGTGCCCGGCGCCACGGCGCGCGATTGCGGCAACTTCCGGTTGATGGATCTGCCCATGGCGCAGTGGGAATCGCGCAAATATCTCGACGAAGTGTTGCGCTGCATCACCCCCGATCGCTTGCACTATCCGGATTGAACGTTTTTGCAGGTGCCTCGCGCGCGATCGTGCGTGCGCGCATCCATCGGTTTTCGAAAAAAGCCTTCACTCCTTCACTCACCTCCCGTAATTTATTCACGGAGAGTGCATTAGAGGTGAAGGTTTTTGCCTTTTCCCTTCACCGTTTCGTTCACCTTTGTGTTCTCCATCGTTTTGTGCAATATCTCCTTTTCAGGGCATGCCGAGCTGTGCCTGTGAAGTTCGGTGCCGAAGGTGAACCTTTTCGATGGAAAAGCCTTCACCCGTATCGGGTTGTGTGTGAATGAGATACGAAACTCGGTGAAGGGGTGAAGGCGAAAAACAAAAAGGAGCTGATGCGCGCGTAACGCGTGCGCGAGGTTTCGCATGAGTTCACTCTCTCTTCGCAAGTGCGTTTCGGCGCATCGCGATGCTCGCGTTCGTCGTCGCGTCACCCGACAAAAAAGCGAGACGCTCGTCGTGATGTCCCGCGTTTCGATGGAAAGGTCTCCTTGTTTTTCCCGTTTGCTCCCTCATCTTTCATCCCCCTATTCTTCCTCTTCCATGCAAATTCTTCTTTCACCGGCCAAACAGATGCAGTGCGTCGCCGCGGAGACTTCGCCGTCGCAGAGCATCCCGCGCTTTCAAAGCGAGGCGCTCGACATCGCCACCCAATTGAGCCGGCGCAGCGGCGAAGAACTGGCCGCGCTTTTGCACACCACTCCGCGCATCGGCGCGCGTGCCGCACTCGACTACGCCGCCCTGTTGGCTCATCCCACCACTGCACCCGCCGTACTCACCTACGCCGGTATGGCCTATCGTCATCTCCGCGCCGAAACCTTCGATGCCGCCGAGATGGACTACGCGCAAGAGCATCTGTGGATCACCTCCTTCCTCTACGGGCTCAACCGTCCGCTCGACGGCATTGCCTCCTATCGGTTGGAGGGCAGCGCACCGGCTCCCGACGGCGAGCAGTCGCTTTTCGATTATTGGAAGTCTCGGCTCACCGACGTGCTCATCGATAGTGTTCGGGCCGACGACGGCGTGCTGCTCTATCTGGCCAGCGGCGAGATGAAGCGGCTTTTCGACTGGACACGTGTGACCCGCGAAGTGCGCGTTGTCGCTCCGGAGTTTCGTGTGATGAAGGGCGAGCAACTCAAAACCGTGGTGGTCTATGTCAAGATGATGCGTGGGGCGATGGTTCGCCAGGCACTCACTCGGCGCCTGAGCGCGCCGGAAGACTTGCTCGATTTCGAGTACGAGGGTTTTGCCCACCTGCCCGATGAGAAAATACCCTATCTCTGGGTGTGCGGCGCCTGATTTAGTCGAAGAGCGTGCGCAACACGTCCGGACTGTTGAGCTCGGGCATGGCCGCGAGGTGCAAACGATAGTAGTCGATGAGCACATCGAGAATGCGATTGCGCTGCGCGCGCGAAAAACGAAAGAGGTGCATCGTCGAAAAGTTCATGCGCAGCAGATTGGCGAACACACTCGCCTCCTCGCCCTCCAAAAGATGAGCGTGCATGGGGCGCACCGCCACAAATCGTCCGCCGATCAAATCGAAGTAGGGGAGTCCGGCCTGCGAAAGATCGGGGGCGATGCCGAGAAAACGGGTGAGTCGCATGAGAAACACCAGATGGAAGTTGGCAAAGTTTTGTTCGGCCGTGTCGAACCACTGCAAGGCGGCCTCCACAAAGTCGAAAATGGCCGTATCGGCCTCCTCGCTGTGCACCACGTGCAAGAGCATTTCGGCCAGAAAGAGGACGACGGCAGTTTTGGCCGGTACGGTGTGTAGCGTGAGGCGGGGCAGTGCCACGCGCGCCGAGAGCGGTTTGCCGAGTTGTCCGTTTCGTGGGCGGTTCCACTCGATGTCGATGACCGCCAGCGGGGTGAAGAGGGTGTGGCGCACCGCCGCACGCGGTGAGTGGGTGATGCGAACAATGAAGGAAACGCGCCCCTGCGTGCGCGCAAGGGCTTCGACGATGAGGCGATCGTCGGCATAGCGCAGGGTGCGGAGCACTAAAATTCGGTCTTGGAGCAACATGAGGCGAATGTACGTCAGAAAAAAGAAATTTGCCCGTTTTTGGCCCGTGAAATGGGAGTTGAAGGAGAAAAATGCACTTTTCGCGCAAAAAAATGGCCGAAGAGTTTGGTAGTTGAGAAAAAAGCGCTACCTTTGCACTCGCAAACAGGGAACAACGGCACACCACAAGCGACGCTGTAAAGCCTTAAGCAAAATGGTCCCTTCGTCTATCGGTTAGGACGAGAGATTTTCATTCTCTAAAGAGGAGTTCGACTCTCCTAGGGACTACCAAAAATAATCGACTGTGGGGAGTTCGCAAGAATTCCCCGCTTTGTTTTAGAACACAATCCAGGTAACGTCTGAAGCAGCATCGTCGCGAGACGCCTATTTTCCTCCTGCTGAAGAGTGCCGGTAGTCAATTCTATATTTCTGAACAAACAAAATTCAATTCAAAATGGCAAATCACAAATCCTCTGTGAAAAGAATTCGTCAGACCGCCACTCGTCGCTTGCACAATCGCTACTATGCCAAGACGATGCGTAACGCCGTGCGCAAGCTCCGCGCCACGACCGACAAGGCTGCTGCCGTAGAACTTCTCCCCAAAGTGCAGAAGATGCTCGACAAGCTCGCTAAGACGAACATCATTCACAAGAACAAGGCTTCGAACATCAAGTCGAGCATCATGCTCCATGTGAGCAAGCTCGCCTGATACGGCCGACAGATCTCGATACACACGGAGTCGCACCCTCGGGCGCTGACTCCGTTTTTTTCGTTTGGTGTGGCAGCCCCCGCCGCATTGCTTGTTGCCGAACCGAAGCGAACGGCAGTGCAAGGAGAGCGGCACCCAATTCTCCTCGCTCATGCAGAATGTATGCTCTCGGCGTTGGCCTTCGGTCTTCGCCCCCCTGGTTTTTCTCTTCGCGCTGTGCTGCGGCGTCGGTTGCGACCACGATGCGCCCGATCCCGATCCCGTCTGTCCGGAACCCGAGCAGTGGCACACGGCGCCTGCCGGGCGCTACGCCGGGCGCGTGCGCTACAGTTGCGATTGCGGCGACGAGGTGCAAATTGTGCTCACGGCCTCGCCGTCGGTGTCCGACACGCTGCGTGTGCCGTCGGTGCGTCGCACGGTCTATGTGGACAAGCGCGATCTTCCCAACGCAAATTTCACGATGGGGCGCACTGTGGAATTCAGCATCCGCACCTATCGCATCGTGAGCAACTATCATGCGCTCGACTTGCACCACGACGACAGTCTCGAATTCGTGTGCCGTGTGCAACCGCTCGCGCCCTGATTCGCCTCCTCCTTTTCGCCGGGTCGTTTCCCCGAAGACCGACCCGCCCACTCCCCCTATCGTAAGTCCACGTTTCTCCTTATGACAGAAGATACCTTCGACATCCGCTCCGAGCAGCAGGCTCCCCCCTCGACCGACCGTGAGTTTGAAAACGCCTTGCGCCCGCTTTCGTTCGACGATTTCACCGGTCAGACCAAGGTGGTCGACAATCTGCGCGTTTTTGTGGAAGCCGCCCGCCGTCGCGGCGAACCGCTCGACCACACCCTGTTGCACGGTCCTCCGGGGCTGGGCAAGACGACGCTTTCCAATATCATCGCCAACGAACTGGGGGTGGGTTTCAAACTTACTTCCGGTCCGGTGCTCGACAAGCCCGGTGACTTGGCGGGACTGCTCACCGCCTTGGAACCCAACGACGTGCTGTTCATCGACGAGATTCACCGGCTTTCGCCCGTGGTGGAAGAATATCTGTATTCGGCGATGGAGGACTACCGGATCGACATCATGATCGACAAAGGGCCTTCGGCGCGCTCCATTCAGATCGACCTCAATCCCTTCACACTGGTGGGCGCCACCACGCGCAGCGGGTTGCTCACCGCACCCCTTCGCGCCCGTTTCGGCATCAACCTCCACCTGGAATATTACGACGCCACCACACTTTGCGACATCGTGCAGCGGTCGGCGCACATTCTGGGTGTGCCCATGGACCCGAAAGCGGCGGCCGAAGTGGCGGGACGTTCGCGCGGCACGCCGCGTATCGCCAATGCCTTGTTGCGCCGCGTGCGCGACTTTGCGGAGGTGAAAGGCGACGGCGGCATCGATGTGCCCATTGCCCGCTTTGCCCTCGAAGCCCTCAACATCGACCGTTTCGGGCTCGACGAGATCGACAACAAAATTCTCACCACCATCATCGATAAGTTTAAGGGTGGTCCGGTGGGCGTCACGACCATCGCCACGGCGATCGGCGAGGACGCCGGCACGGTGGAGGAAGTGTATGAACCCTTCTTGATCAAAGAAGGTTTTATTCGCCGCACTCCGCGCGGACGCGAGGTCACGGAATTGGCCTACACCCATCTCGGTCGGACGCCCTATGGGGTCGACGCGAGCGAACCGTCTTTGTTTTAAGTCAACGATCCACAGTTAGTTATGATCACTTTCAATGCGCTCTCCCTCCCGGTTCCCGCACTCGATGTGGCCCGCGAAACCGCTTGGCTGCGACGTGTCGTGGCGTCGCACGGCCGCCGTTTAGGGGAGGTGAACTATGTGTTTTGCGACGATGAGGAAATTCTCGAGGTGAATCGTCGCTATCTTCAGCACGATTACTACACCGATATCATCACGTTCGACTACAGCGGCGGCGATGTCCTCTCGGGCGACCTCTATATCTCGCTCGACACTGTGCGCTCAAATGCCGAGCTGTTCGGGCGCCCGTATGATGAAGAATTGCATCGCGTGCTGGTGCACGGGGTGTTGCATCTGGTGGGCATCAACGACAAAGGTCCGGGCGAACGGGAAATCATGGAAGCGGCCGAAAACGCCGCGCTGGCCTTGCGCTGAGGCCGCAAAAACGAGGCGCTGTTTTTCCGTTTCGCTTGTTGCGCAGCGAGGTGCATTCAAGCGCAGCTTCTTGCTCGCCGTCGGTGTTTTGCGACACCGGCGGCGCGTTCTCTTATTATAAGATGAGTGGGAAGGGAAAAAAGGGCAGATTTATTTGGTGTATCGAGGTGGCAAGCGTATTTTTGCACCCAAAATAAAAACAGTATATGCAGAAGAATTTAGTGATCGTGGAGAGCCCGGCGAAGGCCAAAACCATCGAGCGCTTCCTTGGCGACGATTTTAAGGTGATGTCGAGTTTCGGCCACATCCGCGATTTGGCGAAAAAAGATTTCGGTGTGAACCCGAAGACTTTTGCGCCCGTCTATATAATTCCCGACGATAAGAAAAAAGTGGTGAGCGAGCTGCGCGCCCAAGCCAAGAAGAGCGAAACCATCTGGTTGGCTTCCGATGAGGACCGCGAGGGTGAAGCCATCTCTTGGCACCTCGCGGAAGTGCTCAAACTCGACCCGACCACAGCGCGCCGCATCGTGTTTCACGAAATCACGAAACCGGCCATTCTCGATGCCATCGAGCACCCGCGCACCATCGACCTGAATCTGGTCGATGCGCAACAAGCGCGTCGCGTGCTCGACCGCTTGGTGGGTTTCCGCCTCTCGCCCGTGCTCTGGCACAAAGTGCGCGCCGGTCTCTCGGCCGGGCGTGTGCAGAGCGTGACGGTGCGGCTCATCGTGGAGCGCGAACGCGAGATCGCCGCGTTCGCAAGTGAAAGCAACTACCGCGTGACGGCGCGTTTCACCGTGGACGGTGCCGACGGACAAACGGCACAACTGGAAGCCGAACTCAACCACCGTTTTGCCACGGCCGACGAAGCACAGGCCTTCCTCGAACAGTGCAAAAATGCGCGTTTCACCATCGGCTCCATTGCCACGAAACCCTCGAAACGCAGTCCGGCACCGCCTTTCACCACGTCGACCCTGCAGCAGGAAGCTGCACGAAAAATCGGTTTTGCGGTGGGCACGACCATGCGCGTGGCGCAAAAGCTCTATGAAGCGGGTTTGATCACCTACATGCGTACCGACTCGATGAACCTTTCCGACCTTTGTCTCAACACGGTTGGGCCGGTAATCACCGAACTCATGGGCGCAGACTACCATCAGCGTCGACGTTACCACACGCATGCGAAGGGCGCGCAAGAAGCGCACGAAGCCATTCGCCCCACCGACATGCGCCGAAGCGAAATCAAGGGCACGGCACAGGAAAAGCGACTCTACGATTTGATTTGGAAGCGCACCGTGGCTTGTCAGATGGCCGATGCGCAGTTGGAACGCACCACGGTGCTGGTCGACGTGGAAGGAAGTGAACACCATTTTGTGGCCACCGGCGAGGTGGTGAAGTTCGAAGGTTTCCTGCGTGTGTATCGCGAGAGCTTCGAAGACAACGAGAACGAATCGGCAGAAAACCTGGCCGCCGAAGGACTGCTCCCTCCTATGACAGAGGGGCAGGAGCTGCACCGCCAGACGATCACGGCACGCCAGCGCTATTCGCTGCCGCCTGCACGCTACAGCGAAGCTTCGCTGGTGCACAAACTCGAAGAACTCGGCATCGGGCGTCCTTCGACGTACGCGCCTACGATTTCGACCATCCAACAGCGCGAATACGTGCGTCGGGGAGAGAACGAAGGTAAGCCGCGTCCGGTGACTTTGGTCACGCTCACGGGCAAGGACATCGTCACCGAGCAGAGTAGTGAGAACTACGGCAGCGATCGCGGTAAGCTCGTTCCCACCGACACGGGGATTGTGGTCAACGACTTCCTCATGGAGAAGTTCCCCGAAATCATGGATTACAATTTCACGGCGAACGTGGAACACGATTTCGACTTGGTGGCCGAGGGCGAAAAGGATTGGACCGAACTGATCCGCACATTCTACGGCGACCTGGAACCCCAGGTGGAGACCGTGCTCTCGGAACGCAGCGACACACGCGTGGGCGAACGCCATCTCGGCACTGACCCCGCGACGGGCAAACCGGTGAGTGTGAAAATCGGGCGTTTCGGTCCGATGGTGCAAATCGGCGGCGGAGAGGGCGACGACAAACCTCGTTTCGCGCGTCTGGCTCCCGATCAAAGCATCGCGACCATCACGCTCGAAGAGGCGCTCGAACTTTGCAAACTCCCTCGCGAACTCGGCACCTTCGAAGACCTGCCTGTCACGGTGGGTGCCGGTCGCTTCGGCCCTTACGTGCAGCATGATCGGAAATATGTCTCGATCCCCAAAGACGAGGATCCCCTTACGATCACACTCGAACGGGGAATTGAACTCATTCTGGCGAAGCGCGAAACCGATGCGAAGAGTCATTTGCTCGCTTTCGAGGAAGAACCTGAACTCGAAGTGCTCAACGGTCGTTACGGTCCTTACATCAAGTATAAGGGCAAGAACTACAAGATTCCGAAGGACCGTGCGGAACACGCTGCGGAACTGACGCTCGAGGAATGTCGCGCGCTCATCGAAGCCGGTACGAAGTCGACAACCAAAAAGGCGGCCAAGGCTACGACTCGCCGCCGCACGACGAAAAAGAGCAGCAAGTAGAGACCATGAAGTGCATCGCTTTGATCGGCTACATGTGCGTGGGCAAAACCACCGTCGGGCGTGATCTCGCCCGACGTTTGGGTCTGCGCTTCTATGATCTCGATTGGTATATCGAAGAGCGCTTTCATAAGCGCGTCTCGGCCATCTTCGCCGAGGAAGGCGAAGCTCGTTTCCGCGAACTCGAGCGGCGTATGCTGCACGAGGTGGCGCAGTTTGAAGACATTGTCCTTTCCTGTGGCGGGGGTACGCCCGCGCACTTCGACAATATGGATTTTCTCAACCAGGTCGCGCATACGGTCTATTTGAGTGCCGATGCCGACACGGTTTGTGCGCATCTGAGCGTCAGTAAGGGACGACGGCCGTTGCTCGAAGGCAAGAGTCCCGACGAACTGCGTGCCTTTGTCACTGCGCAACTGGCTGAGCGCCGTCCCTACTATGAGCGTGCCCACCACACAGTGGAGGTGCATCCGCTCGACACTCCCGAAAAGATCGGACGCATCTCACAGTGCATTATTGCTGCGCTTGAGGCCGAGCTTGCAGACCGGAGCTGAGTGTACTTTCCTTTCCCCTTTTTATCCCACAAATTCCCCTTTCCCGCATATACGATCCGCACGATGAGAAAATGGCGTATTGAAGACTCCGAAGAACTCTACAACATCAAAGGCTGGGGCGTGAACTATTTCGGCATCAACGAATTGGGTCACGCTTACGTTTGTCCGCGCAAAGACAATGTCCGCATTGACCTTCGCGAAGTGGTCGACGAATTAGCCGAACGCGACATCACCGCTCCGGTTTTGCTCCGTTTCCCCGACATACTCGACAACCGCATCGAAAAAACGGCCGACTGTTTTGAGCGTGCCGAGAAAGAATATGACTACCGCGGGGAGCATTTAATCATCTATCCGATCAAGGTTAATCAGATGCGCCCCGTCGTGGAGGAAATCATCTCACACGGCAAGAAATACAACCTCGGACTCGAATGCGGTTCCAAACCTGAGCTGCATGCAGTGTTGGCGACGAACATGGACTCCGATTCGGTCATCGTTTGCAACGGACACAAAGACCAAAACTTCATTGAGTTGGCACTGCTTGCCCAGAAAATGGGAAAGCGGGTGTTTTTGGTGATCGAGAAACTGCATGAGCTTGAAATCATTGCGCGCACGGCCGAGAAAATGGGCGTGCGCCCCAACCTCGGTATTCGCATCAAACTGGCGAGTCGTTCCATGGGTAAATGGGAGAGTTCGGGCGGCGACGCTTCAAAGTTCGGGCTCAACAGTTCGGAACTGCTTCAGGCCCTGACATTGCTCGAAGAGAAGGGCTTGAGCGATTGCCTTCGGCTCATTCACTTCCACATCGGTAGTCAGATTCCCAAAATCCGTCTCATCAGCATTGCGTTGCGCGAGATGGCACAATACTATGTGCAGTTGCGCAAAATGGGCTTCAACATCGAATTTGTCGATTGTGGTGGCGGACTGGGCGTGGACTATGACGGTACGCGCTCGTCTAACTCCGAAAGCTCGGTCAACTACAGTGTACAGGAATACGTCAACGACATTGTTTACACCCTGGTTGAAGCGGCTAATAAGAACGATATTCCTCATCCCAACATCATTACCGAGGGCGGACGCTCGCTCACGGCTCACCACTCGGTGCTGATTCTCGAGGTGCTCGAAACGACCGAAGTGCCTCACATGGACGAGGATTTTCATCCCGCAGAAGATGACCACAAGTTGGTGCACGATCTCACCGAAATTTGGGATAAATTGTCGACGCGTTCGATGCTCGAAGACTGGCACGACGCCGAAGATATTCGCGAAGAAGCGCTCGATCTTTTCCGTCATGGACTCATCGATCTCCGTACCCGCGCGCAGATCGAAAGTCTCTATTGGAGCATCTGCTCAGAAGTGGTAGACCTTTCTCATCATCTCAAGCATGCGCCCGATGAACTGCGGAAGTTGGACAAAATGATGTCGGAGAAGTATTTTTGCAACTTCTCTCTCTTCCAGTCGCTTCCCGACCATTGGGCCATCGATCAGCTCTTTCCCATCATGCCGATCCAACGGCTCGACGAACGCCCCGATCGCAACGCCACAATTCAGGACATCTCTTGTGACAGCGACGGAAAGATCACGACTTACGTCAACCACAACCAGCAGACCAATTACATTCCCCTGCATACTTTCCGCATGGGCGATCGGTATTACATCGGCGTTTTCCTTGTGGGTGCCTATCAAGAGATTCTTGGTAACATGCACAACTTGTTCGGTGACACCAATGCGGTACATATCACCGTCGACGCCGATGGTTATTCCATCGACAAGACGATCGACGGCGAAACGGTGGCCGATGTGCTCGAATACGTGCAATACGATCCCAAACGACTGGTGCGCCGTCTCGAATCGTGGGTGACGAAAGCCGTGAACGAACGAAAGATCACGATCGAAGAAGGTAAGGAGTTTATTTCTACTTACCGCGCGGGACTTTACGGTTACACCTATCTCGAGTAAGTTTTTTAGTTTGCCCGATCCATGATCCGTATTCACCCTTCTTGGCGCGAGGCGCTCGCGTCGGAATTTTCTGCTCCCTATTTTTCAGCGCTCACCGAATTTGTCCGCGCCGAATATGCTGCAGGCACCTGCTATCCTCCCGCCGGCGAAATCTTTGCTGCCTTTGATCGTTGTCCTTTTTCGGAAGTCAAAGTCGTGCTCCTCGGTCAGGATCCTTATCATGGTGCAGGCCAGGCTGAAGGTCTCTGTTTTTCGGTGCGCGATGGCGTGCCTCCACCTCCTTCGTTGCAAAACATCTTTAAGGAATTGCACGATGATCTTGGCGTTCCCGTACCGACATCTGGCAGTTTGCGGCGTTGGGCTGACCAAGGTGTGCTTTTGCTCAATGCAACGCTTACGGTTCGGGCCGGCGCTGCCGGTTCGCACCAGGGACGTGGGTGGGAAACCTTCACCGATGCGGCAATTCGTGCGCTCTCCTCTCAAAGAGAACACCTTGTGTTCCTCCTTTGGGGGGCGTACGCCGGACGTAAGGCGGCACTTATCGATCGTTCGCGTCATTGCATCCTTACTGCACCGCATCCCTCTCCGCTTTCTGCCTACCGTGGCTTCTTCGGTTCGCATCCTTTCTCGCAGGCGAACGCCTATCTTGCGACACACGGCTTGCAGCCCATCAGTTGGTAAGACATAACCCAAGTGCGGAAGGGTGTGTTTTTGCGGCTACCGTTTTTTGAACTCAACTGTTTTTCCTTCTTCCCCCGAGGGATTATATTTCCATGCTCCCAATTCTTCAAGTGGGTGACGTTCTTTTGTCTCCCGATATTTTTACTGAATATTTTTGCTGTGACCTCTCTGCTTGTGGCGGGGCATGCTGCGTCGAAGGTGAAGCCGGTGCGCCAGTCACGGCCGAGGAATGCCGTGAACTCGAGCGTGTGCTACCTGCTGTGCGCATGCAACTCGATCCGCGTGCCCGCAAGATTTTGGATAAGCAGGGCGTTGCTTATCGTGACAGTGATGGCGATTTGGTAACGAGCATTGTCGGTGGGCGCGAATGTTGTTTTGCGCGCTACGACGAGGATGGTATTTGTCTTTGTGCCACGGATTGTGCTTTTCGTGAGGGAAGAATCGATTGGCCGAAGCCGATTAGTTGTGCGCTCTATCCCATTCGTGAGCAAACCCTTTCCAACGGTACAGTGGCACTGAACTATCATCGTTGGTCTGTTTGCGCTCCTGCGGTGAAGAAAGGGCGTGAACTGCGTTTACCCATCTATCGTTTTCTCCGCGATCCGCTTATTCGTCGTTTTGGCACCGAATGGTACGCGGAACTCGAAGCTTTGGTAGAGTTGTTGCGTCACGACGGTTTGTTTGAAGAGTAAATTGTGCGCGCGGCTCCTGATCTTGTGCGGAATGTAACGTATCCTGAAACATCAATCCTAATCCTTTCAAGGTAAGGGACACGAACAGCTTTGTTCTTCTCCTTAAAGGCTGAACCCCATTAATGGGCTTCAGCCTTATTTTATGCGTTATCGAGGTCTTTCCTAGACAGTAGAGATGTTTTGGCGAGCTAGATGTGTCTTGCACAAAACTTAGGTTGAATATATCCTTGGAAGAATGCCCGGTAAATGAGGCTATGAAAAAGAATTATCTGCTGACTCATTGATATAGGTACAAACAAAAAAGGAGTCCGTATCATGACTTTCGTCTGATACGGACTCCTATTTCATCGTCCTATATTCTTTGTTGTTGTCTCTTTCGAGACAAACAACTGAGGAATGGAACGTTTACTCAGTAGATCTCACATTGTGTGGGATACTACTGCGTGAGATCGTGAACTTAATCTTCGAGTGCACGTTGGCGCACTTGCGGATTGATGTAGGCCGGCCAACGCTTCTTGAAGCGAACCGTGATCGGTTGACCTTCAATGCTACAAGCACCAGCCGAAACGATGCGACGGTAGTAAACCGTGTTACCGAAACGCTTCGTTTCCGTGAACGTTTCATCATTACCAATGTTCACCCAGGTCTTTTTGTCGGCACTGCGCTGCCATTGGTACGTGCGGTTCGGGTTACCCGTTACCACACCGGCAGTCAACGTGAAGGGATCCTTGTTGTTAATCGTCACCGTCTGTTCGTCGGGCGTCATCGCCACATTGATACCGGGGATCACGGTCAACTTGGATTGTCCACTGATGGCTTTACATTCACCGATCGCTGCTGTACGGCGAATATAGTAGACACCGGGAGCAGCTGCCGTGTAAGACAGGTTCTGATCCGTCGCATTGGGAATTGCCGTCCACGACTCCGGGTCATTCGGAGTTGCAGTTCGCTCCCATTGGTAAGCGATGTAATCATCTGCAGATTCCCCGTTCAACGTTGCCGTGGCTGGATCCAGTGTGAATTCAACCGGTTCACCTGTACAAGATTGCTGGTTGAGTGCAAGCCCTGCAGCTTCTGTTACGGTAACAACCCCAACAGTATAGGTACCTGTGAGCGTTACTGTACAAGATGTCAAGTGGATATCGACCGTGTACGTACCGGCTTTATCTGCAGTGGCAATAAAGTCAAGCTCTTGTCCAGTCTTAGTTGAACCATCGGGAAGATGCCATTCGTATGTAACGTTAGGGAAAGAACGGGCTTTCAATTTAGCGTGGTCACCTTCACAGAATTGTTCATCTGCATCCATCGAAGACGAAATAGCTGCGGGGTCTTGCAAAAGGACATCCTGGTGGATCCACGTCAGATTACAAGCGTCAGTAGCCGTGATGCGGAAGCGTTGTCCCAGTGTACCATGTTCGAAGTCTACAGCTCCTTGAACAGTCTTACGTTCGATCTCCGTACCGTCCATCGTCGAGAGCTTATACGTGTAAGGCGGTTGTCCACCCTTCAGTGCCATGTGGATGATACCCTTGCCCGAATCCGTGCAGAACATACTCAATGCTTGCGACTGGTCGAAGTCGAGAACATAGTTGCTCATCGAGAAAGGCCATTCTATGGTGCAGACCTTGTTGTCACTCTTGCGTTTCACGTTCAACACAAGTGTAAACTCGCGCTGGTACGTGTCGAACGACTGGCCCCAGTTACGGGTCGTGTTGGCATTGTCGCCCTTCACGTAGAAAGACGTCACCTCCACGTCAGAAGTGTTGCCACGATAGGTGACAGTTCCCTTCGGCGTAACGGTGAATTTACCATCACAAGCGTTGCTGATCGTAGAAGGCGAGAGGTCAGCCGTTGGGCGTCCCAGGTACTCGTCCTCCATTGGAATATCTCCACAATCGGTGTGCGCCACCATTGTGTATTCGCCTTCCGGTGCGTAGGCAAAGTCTTCCAGTGTACCATCTGCGAGTTCTTCTTTCCATAGAGAACGGCGCATGTAGCTATCATTGTAGCGTTCCACCTTCGTAGCCACAAATTTACGATGAGGCGCTTCCTTTTGCGTTGCAATAATGGTCATCTTCGGAACCGTCAAATACGTTTTCTGTTCGACCGCAGGAACGCCCGTCCAGTCGGCATTGCCGAAGTAGCCGTTGAAACCGTTGAGGTTGTAACCCTTCTTGGCCGCGTCGTAGCCTTGGCCGCAGAACGTTACGTTCGTCAAGCGGTAACCTTCCGACAATCTGTATTTCGGTAAGCGATAGTTCAGGGTGAAATCGACAAGATCAATCTTGTTCGTTTCCGGTTGACCGTATTCCACCACGCGAATGATGTAATGATGGTCTCTCAAGAACTTGTATCGGCTGTACCATCTGTCCGGAACATAGTTACCTGTCTGGTCGACGAGGGTTTCTGTCCCTCCCTTCACTTCGTAAACGAAGTATTTCATCGGCAGGCGGCAGTCCGTCCAACCTTGGATGGCCAGGAGACGTCCGTCACAGTCGGACATGATGGTGCCGTCGTCGAGCGAATAGCGATAGTTGCGTTGCACGGCATTGAAACGCTTACCTGCACTATAGAGCGGGTCGCCGCAATAGTCCGTAGGCGTCATCTCGATGTCGTAAGACTTATCGGCCGGGAATTCCAATTCCGGATCGCGCTGCAGGACCTCCTCATACGAGTTGTAAGTCTTGTCCTTTTCGTAGACGATTGCATTGTCTTGCAGACGCTTTACCTTGATGTGATACTTGTGTCCGATATCACCGCTGGTGAAGACCCATTGCACCGTATTACACTTAAGTAATTGCCATCCGCCCGTGACCATGTTCAAGACTTTGCGGTCCTCGGGAATGCGAATCACCGTATTGGGACAGTCTTTGATGCGCAGCAAGATGTCAATTCCATTGCAGTTGTTGAAACGCTTGCTGTAGATATTTCTCATCACTGGGCCATCGTTGCTCATCACCCAGTCGCCCTTCCATTGCGAGTCGTCCGGGTTGTCGCCGCGAGCCACAATTTGTGCCTCATAGGAGCGATAAGCCGTTTGTTGGAAGTTGATCGGGAACGCCGAAGGATCGAATCGGAGCGAGTAGAGGAAGGAGTCGCGCTTTTCTGTCAGCTCTTTCTTCAGGCGCATGTCACCGCGCAGGTACCAGTCGGCGTAGATTGCCGCTTTTCCGAGGTTCGGCATTTCGAGAATCTCCGCATCGGGAATGTCTCGTTCCATACATCCGTCGGTCACCGTGAGCGAATAGTGACCCGGTTTCAGGCCTTCGCCCCACAGCTTGTTGTACATGCTCGAAGTGATGGCGTCCGTGAAGAGTTCCTTCGGTTCAGTCAGCGGACCGTCGGGAGTCGATTTCAGATAGACGCGATAGCGTCCCGTTCCCTTCTCGATGTTCAGACCGATACGGCCGTTGGGACAAGCTGTGGTCGTGGGTACCATATAGTCCGGGCGCACCGTGGCATAGAGTCCGTCGCGATATGTCGTGCTGAGCGTCACCGTTGTCTTCGCGTCGAAGACTTTCGGGTTGTTGTTCTCATCGTGGAACACCGTAGCGCGAGCCGAAATCTCATACGTTCCCGCTTCCAGACCGATAAAGCTCTTCGCTTGCGAAGGAGTGGTGGTTTCGGCCACATCCGTGTAGGACGTTCCGGTGATCTTCTTCAGCGTGTAGTGCACTTGGTCCACATCATAGAAGGCCTCAGGCACCGTCACTTTGATTTCACCGTCGTTCTTACACTGCATTTTATTGCCCGTTGCGTTAAAGCTAAAGGCTGGCGTCGTTCCGGGCCCGGTACCTTTGCCCAATCTTTGCCCGGCGAAGCACCCCGTGAGGATGTTTCCGGTCATGTTGAAGTAGGTGGCCGGTTTCTTCACGGGAATCTTGATCGGATTGTCGGCAGATACCGTCTGGTTGTAGACCTCCGTACCCAGATTGTCCGTGATGATCACCTTCATTGTAGCGCCGGGGTCAACACCAATGGAAGATACCGTGAGAATGGCATTGCCTTTCGGACTGAATTGCGAGGAAGACAGCAGTATGTCTGCCCCGGCTGCGATAGGCGGTGTGGTGGTTTGCTTTCGCTCTGCCGTACCGTCATAGAAGTAATTCACGTAGTACGTTCTGCTTGGTAGCAGGTTGTCAAACGTGTAGTCTTCGATGATGTTGGGATCAGTGACCTCTTTGTCAAGATACCATTGATAGCCGCTTCCTCTGTTGTCGTACAAATACAGTTGCAGTCGGGTCGGTTTGTCGGGCAGGCCGGCCTCTTTCAGCAGAGAGTGGATCTTGATGGTCGGCGGCGTGTTGCACGTCGTGCTTCCCTGCGTCGTGGTCATGTCGAAGCCCGGCATACTTCTGCGGTTGACCACTGTGAGTGAGTCGATGCGCGAGAAAGTTCCGCAAGGCGTTTCGAACTCAATCTTATACGTTTGGGGCAATCCCTGAATGGGAATGGGATAGCCTCCCATATTATTGGGGATGGGGCGCACCTCGCCCTTCGAGATTTCGGCATTGGTAGTCACATCCAGCACACGCCATTTCACGTAGCTGTAGGGACGATAGCTGTAGTAACGCACCTTACCCACCCGTTGATAGGGCTGAGCCGGGGCGTCGCGTTGCCACAGGATGATGAATCTGTCCGTATTCATTCGGGGATCCGTTTCGACGGGCACCGTTACGTCAAACACACCCGGGGTGAGGTCATTACATTCCACGATGGGAGTGGCCTTCACCGTGTATTCTCCGGCAGGAACGCGTTCGAAATAGAGGCTGTTGCCGCCGCCACTGCCGTACATACGAATCGTTTTGTTGTCACTCTTGCGGATCAGTTCGTAGCGCCAGCCGCCGATGTTGGTGAAGTTGGTGAATGAGATCTGAATCGATCCCATCTCGTCGCAGATGGCCGGCAGGACGGCACGAGACACTTCCGACACCTTGTCGGGCACCGTGAATTCCTCTTGGTGTTTCTGTGCGGGATTGCACTGTGGATACCATTCCACGGTGTAATCGCCCGGTTTCATGTTGGCAAAGATGGCGGTGTTCACGCCCTCTTTCATTTCGTAGGTGCCAATCAGTTCGCCGGTGCCTTTCTTTTTCACCGTGTAGGTGATGAGCGGCACGACGGATCCCTTCGTGTCGAGCACGCGGAGGTCAACATTCGTGCCTCTGCTGCCGCATCCACGGTAGGTGAAGGTCGGACTGAACAGATAGGCTTTCACCATGCCGGCCACGCCGCCCAAATTCTTGGAGAGCGTCGGGTAGCCGCAAGCGGCCTTCACCGTGATGTATCCGCCTTGTGGAATGTAGGGTGTTTCGAAAGTCGACTTGGCATTGCCGGTGAGTTGGGGCATCACGCCCGAGTAGAGGAATTGTCCTTCGCGGGTGTAGACCTCAAACGTGGCTCCGTTCATGAAAGCCTGCATTTGCGGTGCGTTTTCGATGCCACCGTTGCCCGTATAGTTCACGGCAAGCTTGGCCATCGGCTGGTCACCGCAGAATTCGCTCCCCTCGTCGATGGAGAAGTTCAGGTCGCCTTCGCGGTTGGCTTTGGAATTGACGGTGAAATAGGCGTTCGTTTCGAGATTCGCCTTGTCATATCGCACCGTGAGCGTGTAGTCTCCGGGCACCAAGTTCTTCGTTTCGAAAACAGTCTGTCCGGCCGGGAGCGTAAAACGGCGCACGAGGTTGCCCGTGTTGCGGTTGGTGATCTTTACGTCCAGCGGAGCATAGTAGAAATAGGAGCCGCCGGTCAATTCCCATTTCACACTGCCCGAAGGATCACAGTAGGCTTGAGCACTTGTAATTCCGCGGTTGGCAAGACCGATCCCAGATTCAGAAATGACAAAGGTGGCGATAAAATTCAGTCCTCCGTATTCTGCAGTCACCAAATAGTTGCCGCTAGTGAGATTGTCGATGAGCACATCTTCTTCCGTGAGGTTGTTTTTCACGATCGTGGTGAAGGGCAGCCCCGAGGCCGTACTTGTGCGCTGCACAGTGAGTTTAACCGGGCAGGCTTCGGAGGTGTTGGCCACGCGCACGTTGACCTTACCCTCGGCCATGCCCGTCATCGTATGGTTGATCAGCGTTACAGCCGGTGCATCGTTTTGGCTTCTCACCTCGAAGTTCGTTTGCATCTTGCTGTTGCCGGTCATTTCTGTGGCCGAAACCACATACTTTCCGGTAGCCAAGCCCGTGAAAGTGTGGGCGAAGTTGGGGTAGTTGGCCGTGTAGGTCTGCACCACCGTGTTGGGATCCTGTTGAGTGGCCAGGTTATACACGATTTGTTGCACGCCCGTCACCTTCGAAACCTCCACTTTCACCCCACCCGGGCAGGTACCGCGCGAGGGAATTGCCGTGGCAATCAGGTTGAAAGTGCCCACACTCACGTTGCCGGCCAATTTGAAGGCGCCGTCGTTCCAGTTTGATGCCGTGGTGGTCGGCGTACAGCCCGGTTTGGCCGTGGCAATCACCGTGTAATCGCCTTTCGGCAGGTTGAAGAACGTGACGCCTTCGTAGGGGCGCGTCGAGCGTTGCGTGGCAATCACCGTGTTGGGGTCGTTGCGCTTATACAGGTTGAAGGTCGCTTCCGTGAAATTGGAGGGTCCGTCGATCCAGGCCTGCACGCCGCCGCTCGAACCCACGCCCGAACCGGCCGGGGTGCTGCTCGTTCTGAGCGAAACCGTCTCCGATTTGCGCAGATCGATTCGGCCCATGCTCCAATAGTCGGTCCGGTTCGAGGTGCCGCATTGGGTGGTGATGCGTACGAAGAGCGTCTTCCCGTCCATCGAGGTGGGCACGTCTACTTTGACGGTCGCCCCCGGTGAGGGGGCATCGACTTCTTGAAACCACGGGCCGTTGGGGCCGGAACCGAATTGGTAGCGCAAGTCGTCGACACCGACGACGTTGTTGCTGTAGCGAATGGAGACCGAACCGGCCGTGTTGCAGTCCTTGTTGGGCTGCACCAGCGTTTTGGTGAAGTCGTTCCATTGGAAAGCCGGACACTGCCCCGAAGCGGGGAGCGGGCCCGAACACAGCAACAACAAGGCACATACCCATCCGAAGAACCACGTGGTTGAGGTACTTGTTTTTTGCATGATTATGGTTGTTATTGAGTTTTGCGTTCTATGCATTTGGGAGGATTACTCTTTCACTGCTTGTTTTTTCATGGCAGACCGGCGAGACCTTCGCCGGTTTCCCCATCTGTTCGAGTGGATTTTACCTGCAAAAATACAAGATCTGTGCGACATTTGTATGATTTATCGTGCACGAAGTGCAATAGTTGCTGCGCTTTCTGCCTATTTGCAGGCCGAAGCCTCGAAAAATCGCCCAATTTCTCGTCAAAAGTCCCCCATTAGCTCCACAAATTTCCCCGTTTTTTCCCTTTCCCTCGGCCGTTTTCGCCGTACGTTTCCGCCGTGTTCTCAGAGAAAGCGGAAACCTTGACCGAAATCATTCCGACTCGTTCCCGCGCCCATGCGAAATCGTCGGAAGGCCCCGCCGGTTTTTTCGAAAAATCTGCGGACGAGCAGTTTGTAACACGTGATCTGTCAAAACACCGATCGCCGGTCTTTCAACGCGCAGCTCGTCGTGTCTCGCCGCCGTGTGGCGGCATTCGTTGTGCACTCGGGACGTTGAGGGAGCTCGCCCGCCTTTCTCCCACAGCCGACCGGGGAAATGAGCGCGGCGTGGCGCATCGCAAAACAAAAACGGCGCCTCTCCGCATGGAGAAGCGCCGTCAGTGTGAGGGAGATCAGGCCCGCGCGATTAGAGATTGGGGTTGATCTTGTTCCATTCTGCCACGGGGGGCACGATGTTGAGCGTAACAAGTTCGTCACGCATCTTGCAAAGGTGAGCATAGCTGGCGTCGAGAGCGGCCACTTCCTCGGCAGTTCCGGTGGGCACCTTGTAGGAGCAACCGTTTTGGTCGAGGGTGGTGTCCATTGCCATCATGATGTTCTGGTACTTCTCGTTCTTCACGTACGTACCTGCGGGGTAAGCGAAGGGAGCACCGCCCATCACCGAGCGAATCATCTCAACCGAGAGGTAAGAGGGGCTCTGGAACGAGCTGCGGCCGCGGAGCTTGATGATGGCAGCGCCACCCTGCGTCACGTCCTTGCGCATTTGTGCCCATTCTTCTTCAGAGAACTCAGCCGTGCCGATGATGTCGGAGAGCTTGCGGCCTGCAATTTCCACAGCGCTGCCGAATACGGCCATCTGTTCGCCGTGTCCGCCGTAAGTGGCGCAGCCTTTCACCTCGTTCTGCATCACGCCGAACTTTTTGGCCAGGGCGCTTTGCAAGCGGGTGGAGTCGAGTGCGGCAAGCGTCGTCACCTGTCCGGGCTTCAAACCGGAGTAGAGGAGCGTAACGAGGCCGGTGAGGTCGGCGGGGTTGAAGATAATCACCACGTGCTTCACGTCGGGGCAGTATTGCTTGATGTTCTTACCGAGTTCTTCGGCGATCTTGCAGTTGCCGGCGAGGAGATCTTCGCGCGTCATGCCTTCCTTGCGGGGAGCACCGCCGGAGGAGATGATGTATTTGGCGTCTTTGAAGGCCTCGGCCACGTCGGTGGTTGCCGTGATCTTCGCGTCGTTGAAGCCGCACTGGCGCATTTCTTCTGCCACACCTTCGGGCGAGAAAACGTCGTAGAGGCAAATGTTGGAAGTGAGGCCCATCATCAGGGCGCTTTGCACCATGTTGGAGCCGATCATGCCGGCGGCACCGACGATTACGAGTTTGTCGTTAGTCAAAAAAGCCATTTTCTTTGGGTTTTATGTGAGTGAAATGAGTTGTCATTCTGCAGGTGTGTCGCGAGCCACCGCGGGGGCCGTCGGTCGGTGCGGACTATGCGCACGACCCTTGCGGACACAGAGCAAAGGTACTCATTCTCTTTTTAATTCACCACAAGCCGTTGCCCTTTTTTTCGCCGTGTCTCACAAAAAACTGGGGACTTTTTCATCATTTCTCTCCTCGGGCTTTGCATGTGTCCACACAAATGCGTAATTTTGCGGCATAAGTCCGGTTTTATGCCGACAAAACTTTACACTAAACAATTATTTTCCCCCTCATGAACGCCAACGAACTGCTCGAAACGCTCAAAGCACGTTTCCCCAACGAGCCGGAGTACCACCAAGCCGTGGAAGAAGTGCTCTCCACCATCGAAGAAGAGTACAACAAGCACCCCGAGTTCGACAAAGTCAACCTCATGGAGCGCCTGTGCATCCCCGAGCGCATCTACACCTTCCGCGTCACGTGGACCGACGACCGCGGCAACGTGCGCACCAACATGGGCTATCGTGTGCAACACAACAACGCCATCGGCCCCTACAAGGGAGGCATTCGTTTCCACAGCTCGGTGAATCTCGGCATTCTCAAGTTCTTGGCCTTCGAACAAACGTTCAAGAATGCGCTGACCACCCTCCCCATGGGCGGAGCCAAAGGCGGATCTGATTTTTCCCCCCGCGGCAAGAGCGCGGCCGAGGTGATGCGTTTCTGCCAAGCCTTCATGCTCGAGCTGCACCGCAACATCGGTGAGAATTGCGACGTGCCCGCCGGCGATATCGGCGTGGGCGGTCGCGAAGTGGGCTACATGTTCGGCGCATATAAGAAGTACACGCGCGAATTCGCCGGTGTGCTCACCGGCAAGGGCCTCGAATTCGGCGGAAGTCTCATCCGTCCCGAAGCCACCGGCTATGGTAATGTCTATTTCTTGATGGAAATGCTCCGCACCCGCGGCACAGACCTCAAAGGCAAGACGGTGCTCATCTCCGGCGCGGGCAATGTGGCGCAATACACGGCCGAGAAGGTGCTCGAATTGGGCGGTAAGGTACTCACCATGTCCGACAGCGATGGATTTGTGTACGATCCCGACGGCATCGATCGCGAGAAGCTCGACTATATCATGGAGCTGAAAAACCTTTACCGCGGCCGCATGCGTGAGTATGTCGAGGAATATCCCACGGCGCAGTACTTCGAAGGACAAAAACCTTGGGGCATCAAGGCCGACATTGCCCTGCCTTCGGCCACGCAAAACGAGTTGAACGGCGAGCACGCCCGCACCTTGTTGGCCAACGGCGTGATGGCCGTGAGCGAAGGGGCCAACATGCCCTGTACGCCCGAGGCGGTGCACCTCTTTCAGGAGGCTCGCATCCTTTATGCCCCGGGCAAGGCGGCCAACGCCGGCGGTGTTTCGGTGTCGGGTCTCGAAATGAGTCAGAATTCCGCCCGCCTTTCGTGGACGGCCGAGGAGGTCGATGCGCGTTTGCACCAGATCATGGAGAGCATCCACGCCGCTTGTGTCCAATATGGCACGGAAGCCGACGGTTATGTCAACTATGTGCGCGGTGCCAACGTGGCCGGCTTCATGAAAGTGGCCAAGGCCATGATGGCTCAGGGCGTGATTTGATCGTCATCCCGCTACTTCGGCATGCTTCGGCGGAAGGGCGCGCTTGAAACGGCGCTCGTTTTCGCCAACCAACAACGAAAACCCCGTTGCGGTTCCCGAGAAGGGAAGGGCAACGGGGCTTTTTGTTGTCGAACGACGGGATGAAGTGCCTGTTTGCTCAGCGCACGGCGATGCATTCCACCTCGACGCGCGCACCTTTCGGCAGGGTTTTCACCGCCATGGCCGAGCGAGCGGGGAACGGCGCCTTGAAGAACGACGCATAAACCTCATTCATTTCGGCGAAATCGGCAATGTCGGCCAGAAACACGGTGGTTTTCACCACATGGTCGAGCGTTAAACCCGCTTCGGCCAGCACGTTGGTGAGATTAGTGAGCGAGCGGTGGGTCAATTCCTTGATGCCGCCGGGCACAAACTCGCCGGTAGCCGGATCAACGGGCAGTTGTCCGCTGACATAGACGGTGCCGTTCACTTCGATGGCTTGGGAATAGGGACCGATGGCTGCGGGAGCCTGTGCGGTCGAGAGGGCTTTTTTCATATAGTGTGGTGATTTAGAGATGAATGTTCCGGAGAGTGCGTGCAGCGTTGCGGGGCGCGTCGCAATGGCCGGGAGGGCGGGGCAAAGTGAGCGGGCTTTCGCTCGTTTGCCTCCGCGTGACGCAGACTTTCCTACCCGAAGAAAAGATAACAAATGGCGATGGCGGCCACAATGCCCGCGAGGTCGGCCAGCAAGCCCGCGGCCACGGCGTGACGCGTGTGGCGAACGCCCACACTGCCGAAGTAAACGGCGAGAATATAGAAGGTGGTGTCGGTGCTGCCTTGGAATATGCACGACAAGCGCCCCACAAACGAATCGGCGCCGTGGGTTGCCATCGCATCGACCATCATTCCGCGTGCGCCGGAGCCCGAAAGGGGTTTCATCAAGGCGGTGGGCAGCGCGCCCACCCATTGGGCGTCGAAACCGCAGCGCTGCACCGCCCACGACACCCCGTCGATGAGCGCGTCCATCGCACCGCTGGCGCGAAACACCCCAATCGCCACGAGCATCGCCACGAGATAGGGGATAATACGCACGGCCGTTTCGAATCCCGACTTGGCTCCTTCCACAAAAGCGTCGTAGACATTGATTTTCTTGCGCACGCCCGCCACGATGAAGGCCACGATGAGGCTAAACAACAGGACATTGGCACTCGTTGTGCCCACGCGGTTCATCATCGTCGCATCGAGCGAGGCGAAACCCCAGATGATGCCGGCCACTGCCAGGGAGGCGCCGCCGAGTGTGAGGAGCAGCGTGCGGTTGAAGAGGTTGATGCGCTGAAAAAGCGCGGTGACGATCACGCCGGCCAGGGTCGAAAAGAATGTGGCCAGGAGGATCGGGATGAAAACGTCCGTGGGATTGGCCGCACCTTGCTGTGCACGATAGACCATGATGGAGACCGGAATGAGCGTGAGCCCACTTGTGTTGAGCACCAGGAACATAATCATGGCATTGCTCGCGCGATCTTTTTGCGGATTGAGTTCTTGCAGTCCTTCCATGGCCTTGAGTCCGAGCGGCGTGGCAGCATTGTCGAGTCCAAGCATGTTGGCGGAGATATTCATAAAGATGTTTCCCACCACAGGATGGCCTTCCGGCACTTCGGGAAAGAGGCGTTTGAAGAGCGGCCCGAGCAGTCGTGCCACAAATTGGATCACTCCGCCGCGTTCACCGATCTTCATCACCCCCATCCAGAGGGAAAGTACCCCGGTGAGGCCGATCGAAATTTCAAAAGCCGTCTTGGCCGTTTCGAAAGTGGAGTTCATGATGGCCGGAAACACGTCGAAGTCGCCGAGAAACAGCAGGCGGAAGGCGGCAATCACGAAAGCGATGAGGAAAAAGGCGATCCAAATATAATTGAGTACCACGGGAAGAATAAAAGTTTGGGGAAAAGAATCTGAAAAATCGGGGGAAACGGTCGCTCAAAGGCGAAGAAACGGCCGCCCGAAGGGTATTGTCGTCAGGCAGCGGGCGAAATGAGTCAATCGGCGGGTGAGGTGCCGGTTGCCGATGCCGGTCGCGGCAGTGAAATCCGCCCGGTGTCGAACACCACACGCCCTTCGTCGACCAGCCGCTGCAAGAGCCGGCCGGCCGGTTTCGCATCGCACTGTGCCACGTGCCATTCGCTCACCGTGTGCGGCCGGCCGTCGGCCAGCAGAGCGAAGAGATCAGCTTCGAGTTGCGCGGCATCGGTGCTCGGTGGCGCGCCGGGGCAGCACACATCGCAGCGTCCGCAATCGTGCGCCGAAGGATCGTCGAAATATTCGAGCAACAGGCGGCTGTGGCAGGTGTCTCTGTCGGTGCAATAGCGCACCACGCCCTCGATGCGCCGCGTGTATTGTTCGAGTCGCGTCTCGTAGGCTTCGGCCCCCAGGGCCAATCGCTCGCCGATGGTGCGGCGCGTGAGATAACGCACCGTGGCCACGCTCTTGCGCGGGATGTAGTGGAGCAAACGTGCGCGGTTCAAGGCCGTAAGTCGTTCGTAGAGTGCCTCTTCACTCAGTCCGCAGGCGCTTGCCAGGCTGCTTTCTTCGATAAACACGTAGTCGGCAAACAAACCAGTGTACAATCTGAAGAGCGCCGTGAGCACTTTGTCGCCATCGGCCACACGATTGTGCACATGATAGAGATCTTCGCGCCGAACAATCATCATCAAGCGCGAACGTGTCTCGTGTTTGTCGGCATAAAGGAGGTAGCCCGCGCGTTCGAGAATGGTGAATGCACTGACCACCGTGAGGGGAAAGTGGTGAAAGCGGCGACAAAACTCATTGAGGTCGAATTCGTAGGTCTGTTCCTCGCCTTCGCCCTCGGCCACTTGGAGATAGTAGGCCACGTCGTCATAGATTTCGCGGATTTTCTCCTTGGGCGGAAAGGTTTGTGCGATGCGTTGCGAGAGCAGGCGGACATCGCGGGGATGCGTGAGGAGGATCGCTTCGGCCGGTGCGCCGTCGCGGCCGGCACGTCCCGCCTCTTGGAAATAGGCTTCCAAGGAATCGGGCGGATCAAGGTGCACCACCAGTCGCACATCGGGCTTGTCGATGCCCATGCCGAAGGCATTGGTGGCCACCATCACGCGGGTGCGGTCTTGTTGCCAAGCTTCTTGCCGCGCACTCTTGTCGGCGGTGGGCAACCCCGCGTGGTAGTAGAGCGCCGGGATGCCTGCGGCCTGCAAGGCCAGGGCCGTGTCGCGCGTTCCGCCGCGTGAGCGCGTGTAGACGATGGCCGAACCCTCGCTCCTGCGGAGCAGTGCCATGAGATCGCCCATCTTGTCTTCGGATTGGCGCACGAGATAGGTGAGATTGGGGCGCTCGAAGCTCATGCGGTAGACCCGCGGCGCGCGGAAGTCCAGTTGTCGCTGGATGTCGTCGACCACGGTGCGCGTGGCCGTGGCGGTGAGCGCCAGAATGGGCACTTCGGGCAGCAAGGCGCGGATTTCGCGCACCCGAAGATAGGAAGGACGGAAGTCGTAGCCCCACTGTGAGATGCAATGGGCCTCGTCTACCGCGATAAAACTCACCTTCATGTAGGCCAACTTGAAGCGAAAGAGCTCCGTGTGGATACGTTCGGGCGAAAGATAGAGGAATTTGTACTCACCGAGGATGACATTGTCGAGCTCACGGTTGATTTCTTCGCGGGTGAGTCCCGAGTGGATGGCCGTGGCTTGGATGTGTCGGCGGCGCAGGTTCTCGACTTGGTCTTTCATCAGGGCGATGAGCGGCGTGATGACCAGACAAGTGCCCTCCATCATGAGGGCCGGCACCTGGAAGGTGATGCTTTTTCCTCCGCCGGTGGGCATCAGCCCGAGTGTGTCGTGGCCGGCAAGCAGACTGTCGATGATTTCGCGCTGAATGCCGCGAAAGTCATCGTAGCCCCATCCGGCTTTCAGCACGGCGCGTGGATCGTTGCGGTCAAAGGCCGCCTGTGTCGGAGTTTGCACCGCAGGCAGCCCCACGGGGTCGGGCGCAAAATCGGTGGGCGGCGGGAGCGGTTCGCCCCAGAGGGCTTGCAGCTCGCAGTCGACGGCATCGAGTTCGGCGTCGGTGGGCGCAAGGGGATCGAAGGGGCTACTCACAGGGTCGGATGTCTTCGATTTGTAATTGCACCTCGCCGCGTTTGTGTGTATTTTCCTCCACGGCATAGCAAATGTCGAACGCGCGGCGCGTTTTGATGTAGCGCGCCTGCGAACTTTGGCCGAAAGCGATGCCGTTCATCACGGCGTTCGACTTGTTGTCGACCAGTTCGAGGCGGATGTGTTCCTGTCCGCGGCCCACCACTTTGGAGGTGCCGTAGTCGTAGACGCGGTGGGTGCAAAAGAGAGGGCGTTCGTTGCCGGGCCCGAAGGGGGCGAATTTGCGCAACTGTTTGTAGAAATCGAAATTCACCTCGTTGAAATCGAGCACGGCGGTGATGTCGAGTGTGGGTTGCGTCTGTTCGTCGAGGATATGTTCGGCCACGTACGCCTCGAAGCGTTGGGAAAATTCCGGAACCTTGTCGACGCGTAGGGTGAGCCCCGCGGCATAGGTGTGTCCGCCGAAATTTTCGAGCAGATCGGCGCAGCTTTGCACCGCTTTGTAGACGTCGAAACCGGTGACGGAGCGGGCAGAACCGGTGGCCATGTCGCCCGAACGGGTCAAGACCACGGCGGGGCGGTAGTACTGTTCGGTGACGCGCGAGGCCACGATGCCGATAATGCCCTTGTGCCACTGCTCGTTGTAGATCACAATGCCGCGACGCTCTTCGAGTCCCTTCATGGCACTGACCTGTTCGGTGGCTTGTTCGGTCATTTTCCGATCGAGATCTTTGCGGGCTTCATTGTAGAGATTGATGTGCGACGCCTGTTCGAGTGCCGTGGAGTAGTCGGTTTCGACGAGGAGCTGTACGGCCTCTTTGCCGTTTTGCATGCGTCCGGAGGCGTTGATGCGGGGGCCGATTTTGAAAATGATGTCGTTCATCGTCAGTTCCCGGTCGGCCAGACCGCAAACTTCCACGATGGCCTGGAGTCCGATGGAGGGGTTGGAATTGAGTCTCCGCAGACCGTGGTAGGCCAAGATGCGATTTTCGCCCATGACGGGCACGATGTCGGCGGCGATGGCCACGACACAAAGGTCGAGCAACTCGTGGAGACGGTTGAACTCGATGCCGTTGTCGGCGGCAAAGGCCTGCATGAATTTGAATCCCACGCCGCAACCCGACAGATGCGTGTAGGGATAGTGATTGTCGCGGCGCTTGGGGTTGAGAACGGCCACGGCCGGCGGCAGCATTTCGTCGGGCACGTGGTGGTCGCAGATGATGAAATCGATGCCGCGCTCCTTTGCGTAGGCAATTTCGTCGACCGCTTTGATGCCGCAGTCCAAGACGATGATGAGCCGCACCCCGGTTTCGGCGGCATAGTCGATGCCGCGCTTCGACACCCCGTAACCCTCATCGTAACGGTCGGGGATGTAGTAGTCGATGTTGTTGTAGTAGTGACTGATGAACCGGTAGACCAGGGCCACAGAAGTGACGCCGTCGACGTCATAGTCGCCGTAGACCATGATGCGCTCCTTGCGAAGGATGGCCTTGTTGAGGCGTTCGACGGCGACTTGCATGTCGTTCATGAGGAAAGGGTCGTGCAAATCGGTGAGTTGCGGCCGGAAGAATCGGCGTGCTTCGGCAGCGGTGTAGATGCAACGCTCGCGAAGCATGCGTCCGAAGACCGGATGCATGCCTAATTCTTCGGCCAGTCGTCGGCCTTCGGCTTCTTCGCCCGCAGGAGCGGGGACGTAGTTCCACTGGTAGATCATGATGTCGGGAGGGGCTTGGTGCGTTGTGGCGATCGGAGTCGTGCGCACGATTTTTGGGTGTGGTGCCGCTTTCGGTTTTGCCCTGCCGCGACCCCGTCGAGCGGCGGTTGCGGTGCGTTGCGGGCTGGGCTGACGGCCCCGAAGGGAGGAACGGACACGTGGCGTGAGCTCCGCATCGAAAGGCACGAAACAGATCGATAGGCTAAGATACGCATTATTTTTCGGGCGGCGATTTCTCGACTGTTGATTTTGGCAAAAATGCAGAGAAAAGGGGGGTGTGCGCGAAAAATTGGTGACTTTCGAACGAAAGGCGGGGACTTTTCGGCGAAAGTGGGGTGCTTTTTGCACCGAGACGCCACAGTGCGCCGATGGCCTTCGGGCGGTGAAAGAAAAGCAGGAGGGGGGAACAAAAAAACGGGAACCGTCTCAGACGAATGAGACGATTCCCGAAGGAAAGCAGGGGGACGATCGACCGAACGGTGCGTCGGTCGAAAATTGGGCAAGGGAACAATCAGGCGAGCAGTGCCTTGACTTTCTCGCTGATGGCGCGCCCGTCGGCACGGCCTGCGAGGCGCTTGGAGGCCACGCCCATGACTTTGCCCATTTCTTTGGGCGAAGTGGCGCCGACTTCGGCGATGATCTCGCGCAGTGCGACGGTGAGTTCCTCGTCGGTGAGGGCTTTGGGCAGATAGGTCTCGATGACGGCCACTTCGGCCAGTTCGCTCTCGGCGAGGTCGGGACGATTCTGCTCGGTGTAGAGGGCGGCGGTGTCACGGCCTTGCTTTGCGAGCTTGGCCAGGATCTTAATGGCGGCCTCGTCGGTGAGTTCGCCGTCGCTGCCGGGAGCGGTCTTCGCCTCGATGAAGTATTTCTTGACGTTGCGGAGGGCTTGGGTGCGCACTTTGTCGTGCGCTTTCATGGCCGACATGATGTCGGTGCTGATTTGATCGAAAAGCATAGTGAGGCTGTGGATGTATTTCGTGCAGCAGGGGGAGCACTACTTCCGACTTGGAGCGTGCCGCGCCGCTTCTGCGCGAGGGGATGGATTAGTGCGCGTCGGTGGGTTCGCCGTGCGTGGTCTCTTCGGCCGCGCCGGCGCTTGCGCCCGCGTCTACGCTGTTACTGTTCTGACGAATGCGGCGCAAATCGGTGTCTGTGCGGCGCACGGTGGGCACTGCTTCGATGTCGGCGATGAGCACCTCGTTGTCGAGATCTTCGGGTTTGAGGACATAGAAGCGGGTGTAGCGCGTGCGTTCGCCCTTTTCGCGCCCGTAGTAGTTGCTGATGCGCTCGTTCTCGGCGTTGATGCGTTCGGTTTCCTCTTCGGTAAGGGGGCGATGGTCTTCTTCGGTGAGGTGGGCGGTGACATTGCGGAAGCCGGAGGCGAGGACAATGACGCGTATTTGGTCGTCGGTGAGGGAAGGATCGGTGGCCAGTCCGTATTTGAAATCGACATTGGCGTTGATGTCTTTCATGAACTTGTCGATGTGACCCATTTCATCGACCTTGAGTGTGTGTTCCGGGTCTTCGGGACTGAAGACGGCGAGGCGAAGCGACTTGGAATCTTGGATGTCGCGATCGTTGAGTAGGGGAGATTCGAGTGCGGCATCGATGGCTTTGCGCAATCGGTCCTCGCCGGTGGCCACGCCGGTGGACATAACGGCCACGCCGCCTGCGCGCAAACAGGTGTCGACATCGCTGAAATCGAGGTTCACACTGCCGCTTCCGCCCATGTTGATGATTTCGACGATGGAGCGCACGGCGTCGGTGAGGGTGTCGTCGGCTTTTTTGAAGGCATCTCTGACCGTGAGGTCGCGATAGATGTCGAAGAGGCGCTGGTTGTTGACGATGAGCAGGGCATCGACTTCCTTGCTGATGCGCTCCACACCGTCGAGTGCTTTGTTGACTTGGAGCTTTTGCTCAAAGAGGAAGGGGATGGTGACGATGCCGACGGTGAGAATGCCCTTGGCCATGGCCTCTCGTGCGATGACGGGGGCGGCACCTGTGCCGGTGCCTCCGCCCATGCCGGCGGTGATGAACACCATGTTGAGGTCGTCTTCGAGGGCTTCGCGGATGGCCTCGACGTTTTCTTCGGCCAACTCCCGTCCGCGTTCGGGGCGTCCGCCGGCGCCGAGTCCCGGGCCGAGTTGCACGTGCTCGGGCACGAGCGAGGCTGCCAGCGCCTTGGCGTCGGTATTGCAAACGAGGAAGCGAACCCCTTCGACGTTCTCGCGATACATGTTGCTGACGGCGTTGCCGCCGCCGCCGCCGACACCGATGACTTTGATGACGGCTACGGGAGCTTCGGGCTTTTCGGAGGGTGTGAGCTCAACGATGGGCTCGAAGTGTTTCTTTTCGTTGGGTTGGGAGGCGTTATCAGACATGGTGTTGGGTTTGTTCCGAATCGGAGGTGGATGTTGGGGGTGGGGTGAGTGACTGGCGCACAATCTGTGCGTGTAGCTCGGTGGTACGGCGACCGGTGGGGGAAGCTTCGACCATGCGAATAACTTCCGGGTTGTCGAGGTCGTCGGGTTGGAAGATGTAGACGGCGTGTTGTCGACGGGGCAGGGGGGAGCTTTCGTTGAGACCGTAGAACTCTGCGCGTCGACGTTCGCGGAGTTCTTCTTCTCTGGCGCGTTGTTGTTCGCGAGCGTCGGCAGCGGCGTCGAGATGTGTGCGCATACCGCTGATGTTTTCGAGCGCGAAACCGCCGGCAAAGAGGGAGATGCAAACGTACTCACCGAGCGTGTCGTCGATAGCGAGCCCCCGGAAGTAATTGATTTCGTTGAAAGACGAGTTGAAGAACGAGTCGAAGAAGCGGTCCAATTCTGTATACTCGTCCAAGGTGAGCATGTTCTCGTCGTCACCGTCGTCACCTTGGCTGCCGCATTGTATGTGGACGAGCACACTTTTGGCTTGATTGATATCGTAGTCAGCGACGAGCGGGGAGCGGAGCGCATCCTCGATGGCACGGGTGACGCGTCCGGGGCCGCGCGCATAGCCTACTGAGTGGAAACTCACCCCGCCGTGGCTGAGAAAATCGCAGAGTATGCGGAAATCCACCGGGATGATGAAGTTCTCGTGGTTGTTCAGCGAAGAGAGCGAGGCGACGGGCTCGGCTTGTGCGAGATCGGATTTCGAAAACGCGGTGAGGAGGGTGAGTTCGGGGTGGCTCAACAGGAGTTTCTCGTTGTTGATCACCAAAAGACTGTCCACCTCATTGGCCAGGACTTGGATTCCGTCGAGCGCCCGGTCTATGGGCTCGTTGCCCTCAAAGAGAAATGGCGTGGTCACCACGGCAACTGTGATAATGCCCAAACTGTGTGCGATTCGCGCGATGACCGGTGTGCAACCGGTGCCCACTCCGCCACCGAAACCGGCGAGCAGGAACAAGATTTTCGTGTCGCCGGCGAGTGCTCTGATGATTTTGTCGGTGGAGGCAACGGCTTCGTCTCTCGCCAACGAGGGGTTATTGCCGGTGCCGATACCTGAATTGCCCAATTGTAGGCGTACCGGAATGGAGGTTTCGGCGAGCAGCGCGACATCGGTATCGCAGGCGACGTAGTCGGCGTGGGTGTATCCCTTTTCGATGAGTACCTGTGCAGCTTTGATTCCGCCTTGTCCGATGGCCATAACTTTGATTTCCGACGGCGGCCTGAGGTTGCCGAGATCGACAATGAGTTCCGGCCGATCGGATACCACGACATCGGGCAGCGGCATTGGCTGTGCGTCGAGATCGATGAGGATTTTGCGTTCGCGCTTGGGTGAAGGCATGACGGACGTGGGGGAGAATGGGGGTGAAGAATCTGTCGAGGGAGCGGTGGGACGGAGGAGGTTAGAGATGTGAGTGGGGAAAGTGAGCTCACAATCCCCCGAAGGGGACTTCGAGCGAGGGAGAGCGGAGACAGACCAGGAGGACCCGTCGGGACATGGGGATTATTCGTCGTCGGTGACGATGTTGTTGAAGAAACTCTTCAACGACGAGAAAAATTTGCTCTTCTTCTTTTCCTTTTTCTCCTCAGGTTCTTCTTCCACTTCCGGTTGCGGGACAGGTTGCTGTACTTCGGGCTGTTGCGGCTCCGGCTGTACAGCGGCGGGGGTGGGTTGTTGCGGAGTGGGTTCGGCGGGAGTGAGTTCCTCCACGAAGAGTTCCGGCTCGTCCTTCCCGCGCGGGCGCACACCGGCGTTGCAATTGACCTCGGCGTTGCGAATCACGGAGAGCACTACATTATATATTGCGTTCTCGTTGAAGAGAGATTCGTGTGAGCGCACGTTGAGTGCCGAAGGCAAGCGGTCGAAGTGTATGTTCCAGTTGGGGAAGTACTGGGCAAAGGCGGCGTTGAGGTGGGGCAACTGTGCCGCTCCGCCGGTGATGTACAGCCCGTTGACCAGCGTGTCGCTGTCGTATCCTGTATATTCGATCTGTGCTTTGACGTTTTGCACGATCTCAGCAGTTCGCGCTTCGATGATGTCATACAATTCGGTAAGGGGGCGTGCCCGTCCACCGTCGCGAAGGTGAATCACTTCGCCGTTGTCTTCCATGCGTGTCGACTCCGGATAGCCGTAGGTGCGCTTGAACTCTTCGGCTTCGCTCTCTTCGCAATTGAAGATGCTCGCGATGTCGCGCGTGATGTTCTGACCACCGAGAGGCAGCACGGCGAAGTGGCGCAGCAATTTGCCGCGATAGACGGCAACGGTGGTGGTTTCGCTACCCATCTCGACGAAGGCACAACCGGTGCTGCGTTCCTTTTCGTCGGTCATCACATTGGCCAAGCGGTCGGCAGCCATGGTGTGGCGCACAATGGGGAGGCCGGCCTTGCGGAAACAAGATTCGATGGCTTCTATCGCGTTGGCATTGCACACGATGTTCAAGAATTGTGCACGGATGCGGTCGGTCATTACTCCCACAGGTTCAATGGTGGAGAAGGCGCCCATGGTGTATTCCTGCGGAAGGGTGTCGATGAGAATCTGGTCGTGGCTGATTTTGTCGCGGTTGTCGGCTTTGAGCGACTCGATGAGCTCCTGCTGTACCGTGATGCGCTGGGGGAAGGTGCGTTCTTCAATGTGGGTGATGGAGCGCATGCCTTGGCAGTTGAGCGCCACATAGACTTGTTTGATGTCGCAGTTGATCTGATCTTCGAGGCGCTTGCGGATGTTTTTGAGGCATTGCGTCATTTTGTCGACGTTGTACACGCGACCTTTGCGAATGAAGTCGGCCGAGGACACCGCTACATAGGAGAGGACGTTGACAGCTCCTTCGCTGTCTACGCGTCCCACCATGCCGGTGACTTTGGTGGAGCCGATGGCGACGGCGGCATAAAAGGGACTATTGGTATCGATAAGCATGGTGAGGAGGGTCTTTGAAAGCGTTATTTAATACCGATCACCTGATTTTCGTAGGCGACGGAGATTTCTTTGTATTTGTGCCATCCCACTTTGGGCAGCACTTTTTCGTAGAACGCGCGGAGGTTGCGCAGTTTGCGTTGGAAATTCTCGGGGCGTCCCAGATGAATCAGGGGATTGCCGACGCGCATCACCAAATCGACGTTGCCATTGGGCAGAACATTGATTTGTTCGATCTGGTCATTCCAAAATTCGTCGTCGTGCATGAGGTCGCCGAGGGGGAGAAGGTTTTTCCGTACATACTGTTCGTTGACATTTCCGGTGATGATGGCCACATCGGCTTCGTAGCCCTTGGCCAACATGCGCACACCTTTGTTGTCTACATAGTAGTCTTCGCCCTTCTCGTTCATGATGCGCAGCAGCGGAAGACGTTGTGCAACGTGTATGCGCACGCAGTTGCCGGGCGTTTTCACGCAAAGCACTTCGCTAATGTAGGGATTTTTCTTAATCTGCCGCTCAAGTGCCAGCAAATTGATGTCTTCCATGCGTTTGCCTACGGGGTAATCGCCGGTTTTGTGTAGCATTTTCTCGATGGCGCCCCGGGTGATGAGAGTGGCCTGGGCACTATCGGCAATCACGATGCTCACCGTGCGGCACGGCGTGTTGTCTTTTCTCCATAGAAACATGATGATGGAGAAAATCAGGTAGCCGATGGCGGAAAAGAGCAGAATGAGTTTGAAAAGCGTGCGCATGGCGGGTTCACAGGAGAGGGAGATCGGGCGAAGGGTGGCGAGGCCGGAGAAAGAGTATCGCAGGGGTAGCCGTGAATTGTGCGAAGTGCTGTATTGCAGTTCGTACGATGGTCAGGCACCCCTTGCTCAGCAGCGACGTACTCAGGCCTCGATATGATATTTGGCCCGAAGAATGTCTGCGATTTGGGGGCAATAGGTGTCGGCATCGCCTGCGCCGAGCACAACAAGCACATCGAAGTCCTCTTGTTGGGCAATTTGGGGCAAATCTTGGAGGTGCGCCATGCGACGTTGTATGTCGGGGCGCAAACGGTCGAAGATCAGTTGCGATGTCACCCCGGCGATCGGTTGTTCGCGGGCCGGGTAAATGTCCAAAAGGATGACTTCGTCGAGCAACGAGAGTGCGTCGGCAAAATCTTGGTAGAAATCGCGGGTACGAGTGTAGAGATGGGGTTGGAAAATCGCCGAAATCTTCCGTCCGTCGAAGACTTCGCGCAGAGATAAAATACTTTGTTTGATTTCGGCGGGGTGGTGCGCATAATCACTGAGGAAGACGCAACGATCAGTTTTGATCTTGAAATCAAAACGTCGGTCTACCCCGGCGTAAGTGCGCATGCCTCGCCGAATTTCATCGGGCGTGGCACCGGCAATCTGGGCCAATGCGCAGGCGGCAATGCCATTGTCGATGTTAATGCTCACGGGAACGCCGAGTTCGATGTCGCTCACGTTGCCCAACGGCGAAACCAAATCGAAGACGATGCGGCCGCCGCCGATGCGAATGCGTTCGGCGTGGAAATCTCCTTCGGTACGTGCATAGTCGTAGCGCCGCACACCCGGTTGCAGGCGTTCGGTGAATCGCAGATCGCGGTGCACAATCAGTGCACCTCCGGGCTGAATGAGCGAGGTGTAGTGGGAGAAACTTTCGAGATAGGCTTCTTCGGTGCCATAGATGTCCAGGTGATCGGCATCCGCTGAAGTGATCACCGTGGCATAGGGACGAAGATGATGGAAAGAGCGGTCGAACTCGTCGGCTTCGATGACGACATACTCACTTTGGGGAGCGAGGATGTAGTTCGTGCCGTAGTTCTTGGTAATCCCCCCCAAAAAGGCGTTGCAGTCGACAGTACTTTCGTGGAGCACGTGCGCCGTCATGGCCGAAGTCGAGGTCTTGCCGTGCGTGCCCGCCACACAAAGTCCTTTTTTGGTCTTGGTGAGTGTGCCGAGTACCTGTGCACGTTTGTGTATTTCGAAGCCACCTTGGCGAAACCATTGCAGCTCGCGATTGTCGTCCGGAATGGCGGGTGTGTAAACCACAAGCGTCGTTTTCGGATCGCGGCAAAGCTGTGGAATTTGTTCCGGATCGTCTTCGAAATGGAGGACGATGCCTTCTTTGATGAGCGTGTCGGTCAGTGCCGATGGCGTGCGATCATAGCCGGCCACGTAGCAGCCGATCTGTTTGAAGTAACGTTCGAGAGCGCTCATGCCGATGCCGCCGGCACCGAGGAAGAAAACGGAGGTATATTGCATTGCAATGAATAGCGAGGGGAATGATTTCTATTTTCCGCGCGGCCCTTCTTCGGCCAGGCGGATCACTTCGTCTGCGATGCGCGCAGCAGCATCGGGATGTGCGAGTTGTTGCACATTGTGTGCCAGTTTACTCAGTAACGCATCGTCAGCAATCGTATTCAGCGCCAGAGGAATGAGCTCGTCGAAGGCTTCGCTGTCTTTTACGTAGAGCGCTGCTTCCTTGTCGACGAGTGCAAGTGCGTTGTGAGTTTGGTGATCTTCGGCCACATTGGGCGAAGGTACCAAAATAGCTGGTTTGCCGAGCAGTGCCAATTCGCTGATGCTCGACGCTCCCGCACGGCTGATGACCAGATCTGCGGCGGCATAGGCCGCTCCCATGTCGGTTACGAAATCGGTGACGACGAGGTTGTCGGGCTGTCCTTCTGTTTTGAGACGCTCGGCAATGGCATCTTTATAATAGCCTCCCGTTTGCCAAAGAATCTGCACTTCGGGGTGTGCTTCGAGGTGGACCCGTTCGCTGAGCACGCTTTCGTTGAGCGTACGAGCACCGAGGCTTCCGCCGATGACGAGAATCGTTTTGACGTCGGGTCGCAGTCCGAGTGATTTTCTTGCTTCTTCCGGTGTGAGCTTGGTGTGGAGCAAGTTTTGTCGCACGGGATTACCGGTGAGTAAAATGCGATCGGCGGGGAAGAAACGCTGCATGTTGTCGTAGGCTACGCAAATGCGACGTGCACGCTTCGCTAGCAGTTTGTTGGTGACGCCGGCGTAGGAGTTTTGTTCCTGTAGTAGGGTGGGAATCCCCATTTTTTCGCACACGTTGAGTGTCGGCCCGCTGGCATATCCCCCGACGCCGACAGCCACTTGGGGCTGAAATTCTTGAATGATGCGTCGAGCTTTTCGTTGTGAGCGCCACAAGCGGATCAGCACGGCGAAGTTGCGCCAGAGGCGTTTGCGGTCGAAACCGGCAACGGGCAGTCCTTCGATGCGGTAGCCTGCTGCCGGCACGCGCTGCATTTCCATTCGTCCTTCGGCACCGACGAAAAGGATCTCGGCGTCGGGACGCTTGCTGCGCACTTCGTTGGCGATGGCGATGGCAGGGAAGATGTGTCCGCCTGTTCCGCCGCCGCTGATGATGACTCGGAGTGTCTTCATATCTACGTATGCTTTTAATGTGAACAAAGACGCATTGGTCTAAGCCCACCGGCGATTATACGAGCAAAAATAATAATTTATTTTCGAGTCGTTGCCGTCTTCGCGAGGAAAACTTGCAAAAATAGTCGGGAGAAGCCGTGCGGCTTCTCCCGACTATTGTGGTGTGTTGCAAACTTCGTTCGCGCTGCTCGTGCGTTTTGCGAGAATCGTGTTTAGCGAACGATGAGCAGATAGTAGTTTTTCTTGCCTTTTTGAGCCAGGAGATATTTCCCGTCGAGGAGATCATCGGCTGTGATCTCTTGGTCGAAGGCTTCCAGCTTTTCCTTGTTGAGGCTCACGCCGCCACCCTGTGTGAGTTTGCGCATTTCACCCTTCGAAGCGAAGCATTTAGTGGTCTCTGCCAGCAGGTCGACGGCTTTGGCTCCGACCACCTGTTCGCGATTCACCTCAAACTTCTGCACGCCGTCGAAAACAGCGAGAAGAGTCTCTTCGTCGAGCTTGAGCAAACTTTCTTTGGTGGCCTTTCCGAAGAGGATGTTGGTGGCTTCGACCGCCATTTCGTAGTCTGCTTGTCCGTGCACGAGCACCGTGACTTCCTGGCCTAGACGTTTTTGCAGTATGCGGCGACCGGGATCCTGTCGGTGCTCTTCGATCAGCGCCTCGATCTCGTCTTTAGGCAGATCGGTGAAGATTTTAATGTAGCGTTCGGCCTCTTCGTCGCCCACGTTGAGCCAGAATTGGTAGAACGCATAGGGAGACGTGCGATGGCGATCGAGCCAAACATTGCCCTGCTCCGTCTTGCCGAATTTCTTACCGTCGGCTTTGGTAATCAGCGGGCAAGTGAGGGCAAAGGCTTCGTTCTCACCGCCGAGTTTTCGACGGATCAGTTCCGAACCGGTCGTGATGTTTCCCCATTGGTCGCTACCGCCCATCTGCAGGCGACAGCCTTTTGTTTCGTAGAGGTGCAGGAAGTCGTAGCCCTGAAGCAACTGGTAAGTGAATTCCGTGAACGACATGCCTTCGGCAAACTCGCCATTGAGGCGTCGCTTCACGCTATCTTTGGCCATCATATAGTTGACGGTAATGCACTTACCGACCTCACGTGCGAAATCCAGGAAGGAGAAATCCTTCATCCAATCGTAATTGTTGACCAACTCGGCCGCATTGGGTGCATCACTGTCGAAATCGAGGAAGCGAGCGAGCTGCTCCTTGATGCAGGCCACATTGTGTCGCAGCGTTTCCTCGTCGAGCAGGTTGCGCTCGGCACTTTTACCCGAAGGGTCGCCGATCATGCCGGTGGCTCCCCCCACAAGCGCCAGAGGTTTATGCCCGGATTGCTGCAAGTGGCGGAGCATCATCACGCCACAAAGGTGGCCGATGTGCAGAGAGTCGGCAGTGGGGTCGATACCCACGTAGGCGGTGACCATGCCCTTGTCAAAGAGTTCTTCGGTGCCGGGCATCATTTGGTGGATCATGCCGCGCCATTTGAGTTCTTCTACGAAATTCATGCTATCGTGTTTGGATCTGCGTTCTTAATCAGTTGAATAGTTTGTGCAAAAGTACAACTTTTTCGTTGTCAAGGCAAACAACGTGCCGAGGTTTTCCCGTCCTGCCCTTCATCCGTTCTCGATAGCGATTCCTCAAGTCGATATTTCAAGCCGCCGATCGGGATGGTAGAAAAACTAAAAAGGGGAGAAGAACAATCTATCGCGAATAAAGGAAACTTGATTATGTAGATTCGTTTTGCTACCTTTGCAACGGTTGCTGATACCCTCCTCCTTCAACACAGTAGGCATAACAAAAAAACTATATCATCACGTCAATGAAAAGACTCCTCATTCTTCTTTTGGGATGGTTCGCCCTCTTCACGTTCGCTTTTGGGCAGCGTGTCGTAGGCCGTGTGGTCGATGCCACGACCGGCGAAGCCGTACCATTTGCCAATATCTTCTATAGAGGCACACAGGTCGCCACGCAAAGTGACGCCTTGGGACGCTTTGACCTTCCCTTCCGTCAAGGACAACTTCTCGTTTCGTCCGTGGGCTATGTTTCGCGCGCTGTGCATCCCACGACCGGCGGCGATAGCCTGATCATTGTGCTCAAATCGGCCAATCTCGGATTTGGCGAGGCCACGGTGAAGGCCAAACGCAACAAATATTCGCGCAAAAACAATCCCGCAGTGGAGTTCATGCGCAAAGTCATCGCCGCCAAGAAAAATAGCGACCTCACGCAGCATGACTACTACGCAGTGCAGCAATACACCAAGATGAATTTTGCGCTGAGTAACGTCACACCGCGTGTGTTGCAGGACGGACAGTTCAAGCGCATGCCTTTTCTGAAAGACCACGTAGAGATTTCGCCCGAAACCGGGAAACTCATCCTGCCCCTCACCGTCGATGAAACCGTGACGCAACAAATTTGGCGCAAGCAAGACAATACCCGTAAGAACATCGTGATCGGTCAGCGCAGCGAAGGCATCAACGATCTGATCAACACGGGCGATGTGCTCAATGCGATGATGAAAGATGTGTTTACCGACGTGAATCTCTACGACAACAACATCCGTTTGCTCCAATATCAGTTCATCTCCCCACTTTCCTCGACCGACGGCATCGCGTTCTACCGCTTTTTCCTCACCGATACCACCATGATCGACGGCGATCGCTGTATCGAGGTGCAGTTTACCCCCAACAATGCGCAGGACTTCGGCTTCTCCGGCGAACTCTATGTGCTGGCCGACAGCACCTATCGGGTGAAGCGCGTGAAAATGGGCGTGCCGATGAACACAGGCATCAACTTCGTACAGTCGATGAAGATCGATCAAACCTACGAAGAGCTGCCCTCGGGCGAACAGGTGCTCACGAAGGACAATATGTTGGTACTCCTCAAGGCGGCCAAAGGTTTGCACGAGTTCCAAGTGAAGCGCAGCACAACCTATTCGGGCTTTGCTTTCGACTCCATCCCGGCCACTGCATTTAAGTTTGCCGGTACCACGCGCACACTGGCCGACGCGCAGATGCAGGAGGACGCCTTCTGGGCTGCACACCGGCCGGAACGACTCACCAACACCGAAAAACGCATGGATTCGTTTGTGGCGAGCCTGCAAAACCTCCCGGGAGCGAAACCCGTGATTTGGGTGGCCAAAGCCTTGATCGAGAACTTCGTGGAGACGTCGATCGACCCGAGTGTCCCCTCCAAGGTCGATTTGGGTCCGATGAACACCGTGATCACCACCAACGATGTGGACGGTCTGCGCCTGCGCCTCTCGGCACAAACCACTGCGCACCTCAATAAGCACCTTTTCGCCAAAGGTTATCTGGCCTATGGTTTCAAGGACCGCCGTTGGAAGGGAATGGGTGAACTCACCTACTCCTTCCTGCCGAAAAAATACTTACCCCGTGAGTATCCGGTGTCCAACTTGGTGCTCTCGTATCGTGATGACGTGATTGCTCCCTCAGACTTCCACCTGCCTACCGACAAAGACAACGTGTTCTTAGCGTGGAAATGGACCAACGTCGATCACATGATGTACAACCGGAACTTGAAACTCTACTTCGAACGCGAATGGGAGAACGGCTTCCGCGTCAAAGCCCAGATTCAGCACGACCGCAACGAACCCACCTCGGCCCTCTTCTATCAGCCGGTGGGAGCCACGGCCGCCTTGGGACTCGGCCGTCCCGCAACGTTCGATGAGATGCAGGCCGCGGGATTGAATGCCGCAACCGTGAACGTGCCGTTCCTGAACACCAGCGACGTTTCGCTCCTGTTCGAGTATCAACCCGGTGCCACCTTCATCAACACCAAGCAGCGCCGCATGCGCGCCAACCACAACGCGCCGATTTTTACGCTCAGCCACACCATGGGCGTGAAAGACCTCTGGAGCGACTATACCTACAACAACACCGAGTTGGGCATCTACAAGCGCTGGTGGGTCAAGTCGTGGGGTAAGCTCGAGACGCATGTGAAAGCCGGTGCCCAATGGAACCGCGTCCCCTTCCCCCTCCTGCTCATGCCGTGGGCCAACACCTCGTATGTCAAAGAAGATGCGATGTTCAACCTCGTCAAGAACATGGAATTCATGAACGACCGCTATGTCTCGGCCATGGTTTCGTGGGACTTGAATGGCAAGATCTTCAACCGCATTCCGCTCCTCAAGCGACTCAAATGGCGTGAATATCTCGGCGTGAATGCCTTGTGGGGCACGCTCACCGACAAGAACAATCCCTATCTGGCACAAAACGCAGCGGCGACCGATCTCTACTATTTCCCCTCGCGCTTCACCGCCGCGGGCTACGAGCAGCAGAGCCGCGTGATGGATCCGCACACGCCCTATGTGGAAGCCATTGTGGGTATCCACAACATTTTCAAAATCGTCCACGTGCAGTATGTGCGCCGCCTGACCTATCTGAATTCCCCCGGGTCGATCTATGGCGACACCCAACGCTGGGGTATCCGCTTCATGTTCCGCGCCACGTTCTAAACGGCACCACGAAACGTCCCTTTCGGCAGCGTGCTTTGTGTCTGCAGAAGAATAACACGACGGCTGTGAACACAATGAGCGTACCATCTTCCCAATAGGGAAAGTGGTACGCTCATATCGTTTTTATCTTGTTTGTTTGGCCTGGTTAGGGAATGTGGAGCTTATATCTATTTTTCAGCGGAAGGTCTTAGCTACATTTGAGACAATACGATTGCAATTTCAGATAAGCAGATAAGAATAAAAGGGAAGTAGCTTTTGGATTCAAAGCAGCAGTTCCATGAATCGATTTAGAAATCCTATCTTATCATCTTCCAAAGAGAGGTTGCACAGTAGGAAAAATAACAAGCTACAACCGAATATCAAGACAGCAGCGAATTTGTTTTCACGCGTCTTTTCAGTGAAAATCTCAGACATTGCTGCTCTCTTTTTCAGTAGAATGATCAACCAAACGATAGCAGTGATCACACCCGGCAAGCTGAGACCGGCGAGTAGGCTGCCGGCTTCGCCCAATTGACCGCCTAGCGACGAAAGACCTACTCCGCTGAGTAAGCCAAGTCCGCATGTGATCAACAAATAGATCATTGCGGCAATTCCGTAGTAAATCGAGAATTCTCTGCGTTTGAGGATGGAATTAGCAGTACCTGCAAAAATAAGAAGTGAAGGTAAAGCAGAGGTACATAACGCAAGATACGGCTCTTTTGATAAGTTGAGTGTTGCCAAGTCCAGCAGGAGACCGACGGCTGCAATAACACAGATGTGCACTGTAAAGAGCACCATTACAAGAGGGAGTTTTTGTTTCATAAAAAAGGAATCAATAAAGGTCGAAAAAATACTGCACAACTACATAGGATTATCTGATATATACAGGCAAAGTTAATAAATAGATCGACAAAAGATGATTTTTTCGGCGTAAAAACTCGATGATTTCGCGAATTTGGATCAAATAATCATCTGTATGACACGCACGACGAGAAAATCTATAAAGTCGTCTGCAAAACAAGCACTGCAACTAACAAACAATATGCCGCCTCTCAACCGAGAGGCGGCATACATTTTATAGATGAGAGCGGGCAGCAGCCCGTTGTTCACTTCGCTTGTTTCGTTCCTTTGGGGAGCATGATGATCGTGGCACAGTTGCCGTCGCGCAGCAAGACCTTGTTGGCAAAACGTTGCACATCGGCACTTGTGAGCGATTTGATCGCTTCGAGATAACCGGCGCGGTTGTCCTTGTTCCACATGTTCTTCTGTACAATGAGCGCCTGCCAGTAATCGTTGTTGCGTTGTTGCTCTTCGTACTGCTTGATCTCGAAGCGCTTCACCTCTTCGAGTTCATCGGGGCGCACACCATTCTTGGCCAGTTCGTGCAAACCTTCCTTCATGAGCAGGAGCACCGAGTCACACTTTTCGGGGGTGAAGGGAGCATACACCTGCATCGAGTAAGTATTGCGCACGCCGTAGTCGAGCGAAGCGTCGGCCCCCACGGAGTAAGCCATACCGTGATCCTCACGGATCGATTTGAGGTAGCGCTTGGTCAGCACCTGACCAAAGGCGTCGGCCGCCACCGCATCTTTGAGGTTGTAGGGTTGTTCGCCGTTCCAAACCTGGACGAGCATCGCCTGCGGCGTTTCGAGCTGACGTTCAAAACGGTTGAAGAGCATGCCCTTGCGCGGACGAATGCCGAGATCGGTATACGTCTCGCGCTTTTTCACGGCAGGCAGCGGTGCGATATACTGTTCGCAGAAGGTGCGAAGCGAATCTTCGTTGAGTGCTCCGGTGAAGTAGAAATCAAAATCGCCGGCAGCATTATAGAAACGTTCGCTGTAGAGGCGTTTGATCTCGTCGTAGCTCACCTTGTCGAGGTCCGAGATTTTGAGCGGTTCGATTCGCGGGTTGGGATCGTAGATGGTCGAGCGCACCGAGTCGCCGAAGGCTTTCTGCGGATTCTTGTCGGCATTTTCCAACTGCGTGCGCAGCGTGGCCATGACGTTGTGGAAGGCGTCGGGATCGTTCGCCGGTTTCTGGAAGTAGAGGTACACGAGTTCGAAGAGCGTACGGAGGTCTTTCGGTGTCGAGCTACCCGACAGACTTTCGGTGTATTTTCCGAGGCCGACACTGAAACCAACTTGCTTGCCGGCGAGTTTCTTCTGCAGTTCGGTGGCCGTGAAGTTGCCCCAACCGGTGGCGTTCATGACGGTTTCGACGAGTTTGCCGTTGAGCACATCCTTGTCGGCAAACTTGTAGCTACCGCCCCAACTGTCGGCCGTCATGAGAATCTGCGCGTCGTTGAAGTCTGTTTTCTTGAAGAAGACACGTGCTCCGTTGGAGAGCGTCCACTGCGTGTAGCCGAAGGGCGCTTTGGTGGTTTTGACGATGCGGCCCGCCTTCGGCAATGTGGGCACGAGCGGTTCGCTCTTCACATTGTCGACATAGGCTTCCACCTTCGCGTCGCGGCCCGCCTGCACGGCAGCTTTCATCTCGTCGACCGTGGGCACCTTCACGTCGGCCTTGTCAGGATACATGGCGAAGAAGACGAAATTGCTGTCGTTGGAGAAATTCGTTTCACGCAGCGCATCGTCGACGACCTGCTTATTCACCTTCCCCGAAATGAGCTTGTAGTTGTTGTAGAGTGTGGCGATGTCGGCCGTTCCCGTTCCGTCGAGGAAGTCGCGCACACACCGTTCCACATAGTAACCGTTCTTTTGCTTGTCGCGGTTGTTGTAGAGCGTTTCGTAGGTGCTGAGGAAGTTGTCGCGTGCGCGGAGCAATTCGGTGCCGGTCACCCCGAAATCTTTGAGTCGCTTCACCTCTTTCATCACCGCCGTCACGGCTTCTGCGTCGCGACCGGGTTTCGGCGTGATGTAGAGCGAGAAGGCATCTTTGGTCTTCGAGAGCAGATAGGTACCATAGTCCACTCCGGCACTGATGAACGGGCAATCTTGCTTTTGGCTCATCTCGTTCAAACGGCCATTGAGGGTCTGCCCCATCATGGAAATTATATAGCTGTGGATCAGACCGAAGAGCGTACCGCGATATTCTTGCGGCAGCACATCGGTTTTGAGCATGATCGAGATCGAGCTCGTGGTTTGTTCCTTGTCTTTGTCGATGACGTAGATGGCCTGTGCATTGTCGGGCACGGGATAGGTTTCGTATTTCGCTGCGTTGGCAGGCATGGGCACTGCGCCGAGAATCTGTTTCACCTTGGCCTCGACCTGTGCCGCATCAATGTCGCCCACGATCACCACACCCTGCAAGTCGGGACGATACCACTTCTTGTAGTAGGCGCGGAGGAAATCGGGTTTGAAGTTGTCGACGATCGACATCAAACCGATGGGAAGACGATAGCCGTATTTGCTGCCGGGATAGAGTTCGGGCAAGCGGCGCTCGAAGATGCGCATCATCGGGCTCGAACGCATACGCCATTCTTCGTGAATCACGCCGCGTTCTTTGTTGATCTCTTTTTCTTGGAGGAGCAGTCCGCCCGACCAGTCTGCCAGAATGAAGAGACAAGAATCGACGTTGTTGCCCGCCACGGGAACGTTGTCGATGTTGTAGACCGTTTCGTCGGTCGAGGTGTAGGCATTCAGGTTCTCACCGAATTTCACGCCGATGCTTTCGCAATACTTGATGAGTTGGCCGTCGTTGGGGAAGTGCTTCGATCCGTTGAAAGCCATGTGCTCGAGAAAGTGAGCCAGACCGCGCTGGTCGTCGTTCTCCTGTATCGATCCCACCTTTTGGGCGATGTAGAAATTGACCTGTCCTTTCGGTTCGGCGTTGTGCCGAATGTAGTAGGTCAACCCATTGGGGAGTTTTCCTTGCCGAATGGCGTTGTCGGCGGGGAGCTTGGCGGGCTGCTGCGCGGCACTCGGGAGCAGCACCGTGGCAAAAAGTCCGATCAGCAAAAGTTTTACCTTCTTCATAATGTATGAGTGTAAATAGATGTCGTGACGAATGGCCCTCACAAGGGGCGCACGTACCGCAAAATTAGTATAAAACAACGAAGTCTGCAAAACTTCGTCGGCCAAATCTGCCTGCTGCCGTCGATTTCCCCGCCCTTCGCTGTGGACTGCACGGGCATGGTGCTTTTGCCGTGAGGAGAAAACACGGAGGGGTGATGGAGCCGCGAGCACAGCGAAAAACGGCTCGCTCAAGCCCAAGCGCTGAGGCCCCATCGCGCGCTTGACATCATCGCTCTATATAATAATGAGTGTCGTCGAGGCGGAGTGGGGGAGTCGACCGGGGGCGCGAAGGCACGCGAAATCCGGTGCGCGGCATACCCCGACAGCATCATGTAAGAAAGAACGCAAATCATGTAACAACATTCGGGACAGAAGCATGTACCTTTGCACCATCAAAACGAACGGAGCCCCCTTTCGGGCGCCCACTCACCTCCATCCACAGACACACAATGAAGCACTCTTCTCCTCTCCTCCTCTCTCTTCTCTTCGTCGCCGCCGTGTCGCCGTTGCACGCCCAAGTGGCCCAAACCGCCGCTCCCGCCGACACCCTCTCCGACCAAGCGACGACAGCCTCCAAGCAGGTGGATTTGCGCTCCGCCACCGTGTCCGCCAAGCGCAAGGGCCTCTTCCACGCCCTCGGCCTCACGCAAAACAACGAGACCATCACCGGCCACGAACTCCTGCGCGCCGCCTGCTGCAACCTCGGCGAGAGTTTTGTCAACAACCCCTCGGTCGATGTCAACTACAGCGACGCCGCCACCGGCGCCCGACAGATCAAACTCCTCGGGCTGGCCGGCACCTACGTGCAGATGCTGGCCGAAAACGTCCCCACGATGCGCAACCTCGCCCAGCCCTTCGGCCTGAACTACGTGCCCGGTACGTGGATGGAGAGCATCCAGGTGAGCAAAGGCGCCTCGAGTGTGAAAAACGGCTATGAGTCGCTCACCGGGCAAATCAATGTGGAATACAAGAAGCCGCAGGTCAAATATCCCAATATCCTTTTGCTCAACGGCTATGCCGACGCCCACGGACGCATCGAGGGCAATGTGGAGAGCACCCTGCTGCCGTCGGCGCGTTGGGGCACGACCGTATTGGGCCACTACAGCAAAACGTTGCACGTCCACGATGAGAACCACGACGGACTGGCCGACCGCCCCAAAACCGAGCAGTTCAACCTCATGAACCGCTGGACCTACAACGGCGATCACCTCCTTTCGCAGTTTTATCTGCGCGGACTGAAAGAAACGCGCGAGGGCGGACAAATCCTGCACCACGATGGGGCGATGAGCGACCCCTATCGGGTGACGATCGACACCAAGCGAGTTGAACTCACCAACAAAACCGCGTGGATGTTCCACGACGACAACAACACCAACATCGCCCTCATCCTCTCGGGCTCGCGCCACTTGCAGGATGCCGACTATGACCACCGCGTCTTCAATGCCCGCCAAACCAATGCCTACGCCTCGTTGCTCTTCGAAACGCAGTGGCAGCGCACCCACACCCTTTCGGCCGGCTTGAGTTTGAACCACGACGACTTCGGTCGCACGGTGGGCAGTCGGACCTTCGCGCCCGGCGTCGCCCTGCCCACCTCGGCTCGCGAAACCGTGGCCGGCGCCTACGCCCAATACACCTACACGCTCGGCAGCGCCCTGACCCTCATGGGCGGCGTGCGCATCGACCGCAGCAACCTCTACGGCACGTTTGTCACCCCCCGCGCCCACCTCAAATTCTCGCCCCGACGCAACTTCGTGGTTCGTCTCAATGCCGGTAAGGGCTACCGCACCGCTTGGGTGCCCGAGGAGATGAACTACCTGCTCACGGGAAGCCGCGCCCTCGACTTCAGCAGCGATCACCTGCGCGAAGAGGCGTGGAACTACGGACTCAACATCGGCTACAAACTCCCCTTGGGCGATCACGTCCTCGACCTGAGTGCCGATTATTACTACACCAACTTCGAAAAGCAAGCCGTGGTGGACTTCGACGCCGATCCGCACCGCATCAGCATCCACCCGCTCCAAGGCGACAGCTATTCGCACGTGGTGCAACTGCAAGCCTCCTATCCGCTCTTCGAGGGCTTCAACCTCACGGCCGCCTATCGTTACACCAACGTGCGCACCGCTTTCGGCCGCCCCGACGGCAGCGTGAGCGTCATGGAGAAACCCCTGCAGAGCCGCTACAAGGCCCTCGTCACCGCCACCTACGCCACGCCGCTTGAAAAGTGGCAATTCGACGTCACCCTCCAGCTCAACGGCGGCGGACGCCTACCGCTCAATTATGTGCTGGCCGACGGCACCACGTCGTGGAACCCCAATTTCAAAGCCTACCCGCAACTCTCGGCACAGGTCACGCGCAATTTCCGCGGTTTCAGCGTCTATGTGGGCGGCGAAAACCTCACCGGCTACAAGCAGCCCAACGCCGTGATCGACTTTGCTCATCCGCGCGGTTCGCAATTCGACCCCACCCTGGTCTACGGCCCGCTCGACGGCGCCATGTTCTACGCCGGCTTCCGCTACACCATCGCACGATAAAATCAATCACCTACTTTCATTTTTCGTATTTCAAAAAACAGATCACACAATGAAAAAAGTTCTCTTTCTCTTCGTCTTCCTCTTCTCGGTACTCGGTGCCGCAGCCAAGAACCTCCAACAAGTTGTCTTCAAGGTGGAACAAATGACCTGCGTCAACTGCGAAGCCAAGGTGAAGCGCAACATCCCCTACGAAAAGGGCGTGAAGAACATGAAGACCGATGTGGCAAACCACACCGTGACCGTGACCTTCGATGCCGACGTGACCAATGTGCCCAATCTCCAAAAGGGCTTTGCCAAGTTCGGCTACAAGGCCGAGGTGCTCAAACCCGCCACTGCTGTCGACAAGAAGCAAAAATAAGCCGCGTTGCCGGCTTCCTCCACCCGCCCCTCCCGGTTCGCTCCGCGGAGGGGCGTTTTTCCTTCATGGGGGGACGTGCGCTGTCGTTGTTGACCCTCTCTCGTGAGCGCACTTCGAATTTTCCCATAGGCGAGGATTGACTTGCAATTCTATTCGTTTTCCATGTGGTATATACGGATTCTTGTATGAGGTTTTGCGCCGGATGGTTCTGTGTAGCTTTACATTTGTCTATCGAATAGGTCGTGAGCGTGCTGTTTTGTCTTTGTTTTTCGCTTTCTTGCGGCCTTGATTTTCTGTTTTCGCGCAGTTTGCATACTCCGGATTGACAAAATGGGGACGATCGACGTTTTTCGTCTGAGAATTTAGCTATTTTATTTGTAGCTGTCTGCACAGGTTTCTATATTTGTACTCTCAAAACGACAACGCCGGTTGTAGTCTGTCGAATTGAAGTAATTGGCATGTCGATGCGCACGCAGATGGTGTCTTTGTCGTGCATAGCGCAGTGACCGCGTGAGTGGTGGCGCCGCCAAGTGGTCCGTCTTCAACCGCCTCGGCCACCTCCTTTTCAAAAGATCAATCCAAACAATAAGCTTCCCTATGATGAAAATGACTTTCTCTCTGGCTTGCTCCCTCGTGTTGGGAGGAGCCGCTGTGCTGAGTGTATCCTCGTGCGACAAGTACGATGACAAGCAGAGCGTGCGTGAAACGCCCGCCGCCAAACAGGTCGACGGACAATGGCAGACCCCCGAAGCAGTAGATGCACTCCTGGCCGATGCCGGTGTGACGCGCGTGAACGAAGACTATTTCAAGGGCAAACTCCCCGTTGATTCCTCTTCTGTGATCGGCGGTTTCGTGTTGGATCCGAGCGGCCTCACCGTCGAGGCTTCCACCTCCGGCAAGGAGACGCGCCTGGCCTGCACCGTGACGGGTACCACCCTCTCCTTGGCCGACGTTACGCCTCAAGACAGCACGTTCTACAAAGTGAACGCGCAATACGGCTGGAAGAAGGAAGTGAAATACAAGGGTTTTGAATACCCGAAGAGCGCCATCGTGAGGGGCGCGAGCGGCTTGGCGGTGAATGGCGTCGACGCCTCGGGGCAGCTCCACGACCTCTCCGCCCAGACGATGCTGGTCACCACCACACCCCGCACGCTCATCGAGTGGCACAAGGGAAGCAACCGCAAGCCGGTGGGCATCCATTTGGATTTCATCGACAGTGACTACTTCAAGTGGCTCGATGCTCGCTTCACTCTTGTGTTGCCCACCGAGACCGTAAACAAGTATGCGGCCGTGAAGATCACGCTCAAGAACAAAAAGAGCGCACCCGTCGAACAGGTTTGGAAGCGCGGATGATTTCCTTCCGTCGCCCGACCGATTCTCCCCATATCGCCACCCCCTTTCGGGTGGCGTTTTTCATGCGCCTACGCGTGCGCGCGTCAGGCACTTTTCGTTTTTTGCCTTCACCTCTTCACCCACCTGCGTCAACGCGTTGACCGTCAGTGTGTAAGGGGTGAAGGCTTTTGCGCTTCGACCTTCACCCGGGCTGCACACGCCGGGAGCGGCGGTGAAGGACGAAAAATGGGCGGCGTCTTCACCCCCAACGCCCGAACAATCAGGCTGCTGAGGCCCCAACGTGAAGGGTGAAGGCAAAAAACGAAAACCGACTGAGGCGCGTGGGTGTGCGCACACGCGAGATGTGCGTTCACCGCAACGCTGTGCGCGGCGAGGGTCGGAAAGCGGGGGGCGGAGTGGGAAAAGAAGGGCGTTTTTTCCCGAAAGTAGGGAGGTGTTTTTGCCTGCTTTCTTGAGAGAAAAGTATGCTGTGGAGCATTGTTTTGGCGGAACTGACGCGAGCGCGCAAAATATAACAAGCCATTCTTTGGGTTTTAACGTTCGTTGAAAGCGTTCCCGTAGATGGTCGCAATGCGTTGAGGACGAGGGGAAAATGTGAGACGCATCGGGGCGACAAAAATGGAAAATGAAAGAATTTTTCCGCCGAGGTGTCACAATCCGGTTTTTCGATTGTATTGGTAAGGGAACGGCGATGCAAAAAATGAGTCGGCCGAGGACAGACCAAACGTCTTCGGTGCCGCTCGTTCGAGGCGGGGCGAGAGTCCCCGCAGTAGTCCGTTGAAGTTCCATGTTATTATCCTTATCAGCTATGAAAAACTTTCTTCTTCATTTCTTTCGTTTCCTCATGCGGTGTCTTTTTGCCGTGTGCTTTCCGGGCCTTGCCGCCCGCTGCCCGTCTGTCGTCCCGTCGCTCGGCGCTCCCCGTCGCCGTGAGCGTGACGATGACGCAGCGCAACCCACCCTTCACCTGCGTCTGCGGCAACTGCTGGAAGAGACGCACGAATTTCGCTATAATGTGCTGGCCGAGGTGCCCGAATTTCGCGAGCGCGATGGGCAGGGGCCCTTCCGCCGCATCACTCCCTTGGACTTCAACACGTTGTCCATTCGTGCCATCGATGCCGGCATCGGGGTTTGGCAGCGCGATGTGGTGCGGTAGTTGCACTCCTCGCTCCTCCCGTCGTTCCATCCGCTGACCGACTACATGAACCGCCTGCCCGATTGGGACGGCGTCGACCGGGTGCGCCCGCTGGGCGAGCGCGTATCGACCGAGGCCGCGTGGTTGTGCGGTTTCGCAGTTTGGTTGCGCGCTTTGGCCGCGCAGTGGATGGGGCAACCCACCGCGACGGCCAATGACCTGGTGCCGCTGCTCGTGAGTCGGCGTCAGGGACTGCGCAAGAGCACGTTTTGCCGTCTGCTCATGCCGCCCGAGTTGGCCGATTACTACACCGACAAGTTCGACCTCGTGGGCTCGGCCGCACCCGAACCGCGTTTGGCCAAACTGGGGCTGATCAACCTCGATGAGTTCGACCGCTACACGTTGCGTCAGCACGCCACGCTCAAGAATCTCCTGCAACTCAAGCATCTTTGTTTGCGTCGGGCCTATCGGCAGGAACTGTTGTCGTTGCCGCGCATGGCTTCGTTCATGGCGACGAGCAATGTGAAGGAGGTGCTGGTGGATCGCACGGGTTCGCGTCGCTTTGTGTGTGTGGAGGTGACGTACCCGATCGATTGTTCGCCCGTGGACCACGCGCAGCTTTTCGCGCAACTGCGCAGCGAGGTGCTTTCCGGTGCGCCGTGCTATCTGGATCGGGCGTCGACGCGCTTGCAGGAGCGCGCCAATGCCGCCTTTCGTGTGGCGTCTCCACTTGCCGAATGTCTGTCTCGTTACTATCGTGTGCCGCGGACCGGTGAGGTGGGGAAGTGGCACACGGTGACAGCGTTGTACGACCGCTTGCGTCGCCGTTGTCCCGCTGCCGTGCGTGGCGTGTCACTTCAAGCCTTTGGTCGGGAGGTGCGCAGTCTGGGTTTCTCGGTGTCGCACCGCCGCTGCGGCAATTCCTTGCGCGTGGTGGAGCGTTGACTGCTTCTCGCAGTGGCGTTTTCCCCCCTTCTTGATGCAGAGGAGGGAAGTGGGGGAAAGGTAGGGCGGCGGTGATCAACAAGTTTTTGTTTTATGTCGTGATGTAAAAAAACTTTCGATTTTGCAAATAGGATATTTTCTCTTACCTTTGCACCGCTGAATTGAGACTTGGTTGTTAATGTACTTTTGACCACGGGTTCAATTCGTTGGCTTTCGTAGGGGCGGACCGGTCGTCCCATTCTCGTTGATTCTCCCATCAAAAATAATAGTCTATGCATTTTTTGAAGTTGCTTGCTTTGTCGAGCTTGTGTTTACTCGGAGTCGTGTCCTGCGACGATATGAGTGACGAGCCTCAGGCTTATCCTGAGCAGTTGTATTTTTCTAAGGAAGGCGGTGAGGCCGTTGTGACGGTGCGCAGCGTAAGTGGAAATCGAAAACACATTTCGTGGTTCCCCGAAGGAACGAGTCTGAATGATCCTCGAGTGGATTGTCGTGGTGGTGTGACAGACACGACGATGCGAAAGGAGAAATTGGTCGATGGTGGTCAACGCTTGTACAACGACTGGTATTCGTTCACGATATCGAAAGATCAAAACACCATTCGCGTCAAGGTGAGCGCCAACCACACCGGAAAAACCCGCAATGTGGAGTTGAGTGGTTGGGGATATAAGACCTCTTTCGGTCTCTATGTTGTTCAATCTCCTTTCAATTCGAAATGATGAAGTCTGTTTCCACGATTGTTGCGAGCGTGATGTGCGCGCTCTTGTTTTTGCCCGGTTGCGATGGTTCGCATTCTCTGAAAGATGAATATGAAGTGCGATCTACCGAATTGTCGCTGTCGGCGGCGGGCGGTGAACAAACGGTCAATGTGCTCAACCGAGAGGGAAAACCCTTCGGCAAAGCTTGGTCGTTGTTCAATGTGACCATTCCCGATACGCTCAATGAATGCGGTACGACGCATTTCGTCGACGATGAGGCGTTGCGAATCGATACGTTGGCAGATGGCACTTGTCGAGCTTCGGGAAATTGGTATTCCTTTGCGATCTCCAAGGATCGTCGGCAGGTGCAGGTGAAGCTTGCGCCCAACCGCACGGGGCACGAACGGAAGGTGATTTTCCATGGCGTTTCTTCCATTGATCAAACCTTTTCGATCTACGTGAATCAACAGCCATAAGTAAACATCGTTCATAATGAAACGGCGCCGCTTCTCAGGAGAGAGGCGGCGCCGTTTGTGGTTGGTTTGATCGTTTGGGTTATGGAAGATCTCTCTGTTATTTTAAAAAGGAATGTAAGTTTATTGAGAGTGTTGTTTTTGTGAGTATGTAATGATTGTTGTGATTTTGTTTTGTCAGGACTGAAGTATATATTATATTTGCAGGGAAAAACGAGTGATATACCCTAATTGATTATTGTGTATTAATTATGCCAGAAGAGAAACAGAAAGAAGCGGGAGTGATCTCGATGCTCGCTTCATTGTTTATTCCTTTGTACGGAATCATCTACTACGTCATTAAAAGAAACGAAGTGAAAAATGCTTCGACTTGTTTGTGGATAGCAATTGTGAGTATCATCTTGGAGTGTATTTATGGTATGTGATACAGACGTGTGCTGATAGCCGCAGTCTTGACTGACCTCATTGATGGAGTCGTCTGACAGATAGGTTATTCTTTACTTCCGGTATGCGTAGTCTTGCTGATTATTGTGATTCGTACGCGCCTGAAAATAACAAGTGGCGCCGCTTCTCAGGAGAGAGGCGACACCGATAGCATTATGGGTAGTAGGTGAAGATGTGTGCGTTGTGATTTAGGTTGGGGTGCGAAAGCGTGTACGACCGCCCACCGTCGGCGCGGCAACTGCTATCGGGTGGTGAAGGTGTAGCGGGTGCCACGTTGTGGGGCGCATTGATGTTTCGTAGTTTTGTGATCCTGGTGTTTGTAGAATATGCTCCATAGATAAATGTATTATTTATTTGTGTTAAATTAGAAAGATGTTGGGTGAGGTGTGGATATTATATTGTATTTTTGTCATTGAAATAGTTGATTTTCTGTTTTGAGATAGTCAATATACTAAATCTAAACCCTAAAACTATAGGTTATGGCTGATATGCATGAAGAAACTCCTCAAAAAGCAGGAGTAATAGCACTAATTGCTTCGTTTCTTATTCCCATTGTTGGGATAATCTGTTATTTTGTTAATAGAAATAAAGTTGAGAATGCTTCTGCCTATTTGTGGGCCTCGACGGCAGGTGCAGCCTTGGGCGCGATTAGCAGATATATATTTTCATAGTAGCGACATACTGAGCGCAAGGAGGCTTAAAAACGATTGAACTTGTATTTGTCTACAAAGCTGCGTAACGACAATGGCTGATATTCCGAAGTAAACGGGACATCACTTTAATCAGAAGCTTTTCTTCTTAGTTGTGCTTTAGGAGAGTACAAACTACATATAAAAACGGCGCCGCCTCTCACGAAAGAGGCGGCGCCGTGGTGTGAATGCCGTTGCGTGGCAATCGGTTATTTGCGCAGCGGTTTGAGATGGTCTTCGAAGTAGCGCGTGATGCGCTCGTGGAGGTGGATCATGTCGCGCCCCATCATGTTGTGGCCTTGTCCGGGATAGACGAAGTAGTCGGGCTGGGTGCCGGCATCTTCGCAGGCGCGGAGGAAGGCGAGGGAGTGCTGGAGCACGCAGGTGGGGTCGTTGTAGCCGACGATGATTTGCAAGCGGCCTTTGAGTCGGCCGGCGTGGCCCACCATGCTGGCTTCGGCATAGCCCTCGGGATTGGTCTGCGGCGTTTCCATGTAGCGCTCACCGTACATGGCTTCGTAGTATTTCCAGTCGAGAACGGGACCGCCGGCGACACCGACTTTGAAGACTTCGGGGTGGGAGAGCATGAGGTTAGTGGTCATGAATCCGCCGAAGCTCCAACCGTGCACGCCGATGCGGGTGGTGTCGACGAAGGGGAGGGAAGAGAGGTATTTGACGCCTTGCATCTGATCGGCCATCTCGATGCGACCGAGGTGGCGGTGGGTGCAACTTTCGAATTCGAAACCGCGGTCGCCCGATCCGCGATTGTCGAGAATGAAGAGGACGTAGTCGCGGTTGGCCATGTAGTATTCCCACGGGCGAGCTTGGTAGTTCCACGACTCCTTGACGTTGGTGGCGTGGGGACCGCCGTAGACGTAGACAATGGTGGGATACTGCTTGTTGGGATCGAAGTGGACGGGCTTGACGAGTCGGTAGTAGAGGGGCGTTTTGCCGTCAGCGGCCAAGATGCTCCCGCTTTCGACGCGGGGCATGGTGAACTCACGCCACGGGTCGGCGGCTTCGAGCAGGCGAAGGGTTTCGCGCGGGCGCTCGGTGCTGCGAACGACGATGTTGCGGTAGGTGCTGGGCGACGACCAGGTGTCGCGCAGCAGGGTGCCGTTCGGCGAGAGTTGGGCGCGGTGCACGCCTACACCGTTGTCGAGCAGGGTGCGACGACCGGTTTTGAGATCGACGGCGTAGAGGTTCTCGCGGATGTGGCCGCTCTCGTTGCTGCGAATGATGACGCTGCGGGTGCGGGTGTTGAAACCGAGGAGTTCGAGCACCTCAAACTTACCGGAGGTGAGCTGCTTGAGCAGTTGGCCTTTGGTGTTGAAGAGGTAGAGGTGGTTGAAGCCGTCGCGCTCGCTTTGGTAGATGAACTTGTCTTTGTCCCACGGCAAGAAGGTGAGCGGATTTTGGGGTTCGACGAAACGCTCGTTGGTTTCGGTGTAGAGCACCCCGAGTCGCGCGCCGGTGTGGGTGTCGTAGGCGACGAGGTCGCAGCGCTTTTGCGAACGCGGCACTTCCATGATGTAGAGGCGGTTGCCGTCGGGGCTCCAACTGAGGTTGGTGAAGTAGCGGTCGGTGGGATCGCCGAGATCGAGCCAGACGGTGCGATCGTTCTCCGGATTGAAGATGCCGACGGTGACCTTATGCGAGGTCATGCCCGCCATGGGGTACTTCTCGGGCGCGGGTTGGGCGATGCGCACGGCCGAGGGCACGTCGATGTTGACGAGCGGATAGTCGGTGACCATGCGCTGGTCCATGCGATAGAAGGCGAGGCGGCGTCCGTCGGGGCTCCAGAAAGTGCCTTTGTGAATGCCGAATTCGTCGCGGTGGACGGAGGTGCCGTAGAGCAACTCGCGGTTGCCGTCGGTGGAAACGGCGTGCTTGCGTCCGTCGGCGGTGGTGACGTAGAGGTTATAGTTTTGGGTGTAAGCCAAGGCTTGACTCGCGGGAGCGAAGTCTTGGTGTTCGATGCCTCGTTCGAGCGGGATCGACCATTCGACGCGACGATCTTTCCAATTGTAGCGGAAGAGGGCGCGGGCGGTGCGAAGGGTGGCAACGGGACGACCGGCTTCGGGGAAGGTGGCGGAGGTGAGCGAACGCAACACGCCACAACGGGCGGTGTCGAGCGCGGCATTGACCTCGGCGAGGGTGAAAAGCGGCGTGCCTTTCGCATCGAAATGCCGACCGGCCGCATCACTCAGTTGTGAAACTTGCCCGACATCGGTGCGCAGAAGGGCTTCGCCCCACCAAGCGGTGAAGACACTTTTGGGTTGGAGGTTCCAATAGTTGGAACCGCCCCACATGAGGTCGTCGAGGGTGGGTTGGCGGAGTGATTTTTGTGCGGTTTGCGCCATTCCGGTGAGCGTGAGGAACGAGAGGAGAAGGAGAATGATTTTTTTCATGCGAACAGCGTGCTCAAGCGTGAACGAAAAAGAGAGAACGTCGGTGGGGCGGTTCAATCGTCGCGGCGCGAACGGGAGAACCCACCTTTGTCGCGGCGTGAATGGAATGAATCGCGGCGGTCGAAGCGGTTGCGGTCGTTGAAACCTTCGCGTCGATCTTGATTTCGGCGATCATCTCTTCGACGGTCGCCACCTCGGTCGTTGTATCGGTCTTTTCGTTCGCGACCGTAGCGGTTGTCGCCGTTGCGTCGGTCGTTGAATCCTCTTTTGTCACCGCGCGGTTCTGCTTTTTCTCCGCGTTCTTTGCGGTCCTTTGCGTTGCGTACCCGTTCGAAGGTGTTGTGGCGCGCGCGGAGATTGCGATAGGTGGCGGCCAGTTCGGGGTCGTCGGAGAAATCGATGTTGCGATCGTAGCGTTCGTTGGCTTCGTCGCGCCGGTCGTCAAAACGGCGATCACGATCACCATATCGCCGGTCGTCGCGGTCGTAGTTGTCGCGGCGGCCTGCCGAACGACGATCGTCAAAACGGCGTTCGCGGTCGCCGAATTTTCCCTTTCGGTCGCCGGCGCTGCGGTCGTTGTAACGGCGGTCTTCGCGTTCGTATTCGTTGTCGTCGTCGAAACGTTTGCGCGAGAAATCGCGTTTGCGGCCGTCGCGGAAACGTCCTTTTTCGCCCATGCGTCGCAGTTCGTCGTCGGTTTTCACCACATTGCCTTGCGCGCGGAAATTGTCGAGCTTGCCTTCGAAGGTGACATATTTGCGGAGTTCGCAATCGAGCGACCCGTTTTGGAGGGGTACTTTGAAGGAGGGGCGCAGACGCATCGAGTCGAAGAGTTCTTCGCGCGAGGAAATGATCCAGGCCTCTCCGCCTTGAAATTCGCGTTTGAGCTTTTCGCCCAGCGTGCGGTAAATATCGGAGAGATCTTCGGGGCGCAGTCGTTCGCCGTAGGGCGGATTGGTGATGAGCACTGCGGGCATTTCCGGCTTTTTGAAGTCGCGGATTTCGCGTTGTTCCACCGTGATGAGATCGGCCACGCCGGCTGCTTTGGCATTGGCCAGCGCGGCTTCAACGGCACGGAGGTTGATGTCCGAACCGACGATGCGGTGCTCGAAAGTGCGCTCGTTGCTGTCGTCTTCAAAAATGGAGCTGAGCAGTTCGGGGTTGAAATCTTTCCAATTTTCGAACCCGAATTTTTGACGGAACACACCGGGATAAATATTGCGTGCCATAAGCGCCGCTTCCACGAGAATGGTGCCCGAGCCGCAGAAGGGGTCGATGAGATCGCAATCGAATTTCCAACCGCTCATTTTGATGAGGGCGGCGGCGAGGACCTCGTTGATCGGAGCTTCGACAGTTGCCGTGCGGTAGCCGCGCAAGTGGAGGCTCTCCCCACTCGAATCGAGCGACAGCGTGCAATTTTCTTCCGCTATATGAATATTGAGTCGCAGGTCGGGATTCGCCACACTGATATTGGGGCGCTTTCCTTCGCGCTCCATAAAATAGTCGACAATGGCGTCTTTCACCTTGTAAGCCACGAATTTCGAGTTGCGAAATTCGGTGCTGTAGACGGTGGTGTCGACCACAAAGGACGTGTCAAGATCTAAAATATCCTTCCACTCGATTTCTTTCACCGCTTTGTAAACCTCGTCGGCGTTTCGGGCACGAAAATGCGAAATGGGTTTGAGAATACGTACGGCGGTGCGGAGACAAAAATTGGCGCGGTACATCATTTCTTGGTTTCCGCTGAAGGAGACCATGCGGCGGCCGATTTGCACGTCGTTGGCACCAAGCTCGATGAGCTCTTGCGCCAACACCTCTTCCAGTCCCTGGAAGGTTTTGGCAATGAGTTCGAAAGATTCTTGCATTAAAGTAGTCGAGATGGAAAGTAAATTGGGGCAAAGTTACAATTCGTCGGTCGAATGTCCAAACGTTGTCTTTGTTTTTTGGGGCGCAAAAGGGCTCCGTTTTTATTTTGCGAGTTCGAGCCGTCCGTCCTTGAGCAGGAGTCGGTAGACATGTCCTTTGTGAGTGGGGAAATCGAGGGTTTGTTGTCCGTAGCGCACGGTGCAATCTTCACCGGCCAGCGAGGTGATGCGCGCTTCGTGCAGTTGTCCGTTGCGCCAATCGAGATCCACGACGAAAGCGCCGCGGGCGCGTAGTCCTTTCACGTTGCCATTGCGCCACGCGTCGGGCAGCGAAGGCAGGAGGTGCAAACCGCCGACGTGACTTTGGAGCAGCATTTCGGCCACGCCGGCCGTTCCGCCGAAATTACCGTCGATTTGGAACGGCGGATGCATATCCCAGAGGTTGTCGGCCGTTCCGTTTTTCAGCAAATTAGCAAAGAGCTTGTAGCTCCGGTTGCCGTCGTGCAAACGTGCCCATTGGTTGAGTTTCCATCCCATCGACCAACCGGTGGCTCCGTCGCCGCGGTGGTCGAGTACCACGCGCGCCGCTTCAGCCAGCGCGGGAGTGGTGATGGGTGAGATCGTCGTTCCCGGGTGCAAGCCGAAGAGGTGGTTTACATGCCGGTGATGGTCGTTCGGATCGTCGATGTCTTTGCTCCATTCTTGCAACTGCCCGTAGCGCCCCACCTTGTAAGGAGCCAGATGCGCAAGCGTGTTGTTCCAGGTGGCCACGTCGCTGTTGTCCACGCCGAGAATCATTGCTGCGCGCACCGCCTCTTGCAGGTTTTCGCGAATCACCGCGTGGGTGAAGGTCGTCCCCTCGTCCACCGGTCCGTGTTCGGGCGAAGTCGAAGGCGCCGCCGTGAGCGTGCCGTCCGGTTTTTGCCACAGGTAGTCTTCCGAGAATTGCGCGCACTCCTTCAGCACCGGATAAGCCACCTTGGCAAGAAACTGTTTGTCGCGTGTGAACTCATAGTACTCCCACAGGTGCGTCGCCAACCAGTGGGCGGCCACAGGATTGTAGTTCCACGACATGTCTTGACTCACGAAAGGTGCGGTGAATCCGAAGGGGTTGCCGCTGATGCCCGCCATCCAACCGCGGGCGTTGAAATATTTGCGTGCCGTCACCGCACCGGGTTTGCGCATCGAGAGAATGAACTCCGTGAGTGGTTCGGCGCACTCGGCCAGTCCCGTTGTGAGCGCCGGCCAATAGTTCATTTGTAGGTTGATGTTGTTGTGGTAGTCCACGCGCCACGGGCCGTCGACGTTGTTGTGCCACACCCCTTGCAAGTTAGCCGGGAGATTGCCCGGTCGCGACGAGGCGATGAGCAGATAACGGCCGAACTGGAAGTAGAGCGCCTCGAGATCATGATCCGGTGCGCCGTTGCGGTAGGCCGCCAGTCGCCGATCGGTCGGCAGGTTGCGCAGCGAATCGGGTGTGTCGCCCAGTTGCAGTTGCACGCGATCATAGAGCGCGGCGTAGTCCTTGTAGTGCCGGGCGAAAAGCGACGAATAGCTTCGTCGCGCCGCCGCTTTCATCCACTGTGCCGTGGTGCGTTCGGGGTCCACCCCCACATAAGCCTTCGGATCGTCGAACTTCGGGTCGAGATTCAGTCGATAGTCCGTGTCGGCGGTGAGGAGGAAGGTCACCTCGTCGGCGCCTTTCACCGTGAAACGCCCGTCGGTGTTCGACACCGTGCCGCCTTTCGCCACCGCGCGCAGTCGCACCACAAAGTGCATGCCGTTGTTGTCCAACTGTGCACGATAGACCAACCCATCTTTGCCCTCCGGCACCAGCTTTCCCTCGGCGCAGGGATTCGGCGCGTAGGAAAGCGTGAGGTTTTGTTGTCCGCGGCGGTCGGCGGTGAAGCGTACCACCAGCACATTGTCGGGGTAGGAGATGAACGCGCGACGGGTGTAGCGTGTGCCGTCGGCCGCAGTGAAATTCACCGTGGCCAGCGCCGAATCGACCGAGAGTGTGCGCTCGTAGTCGCGGATCTTCGCCTCGTCGAGTCCCGTCGCGATGTGGAGCTCACCCATCGTGGTGAACGAGCCGAAGCGAAAGTCCTTTTCGCCCCGGGTTTCGTAGGCCGCTTTTCCGTTGAAATTTTCGCGTGTGAGCCGGGCCGCCTCTTCGGTGTTGCCCTCGGCGAAAGCACGGCGGATCGCTTTGAGCACCGGTGCGCTCGCCTTGTTCACATCCCAGTAGTTAGCCGGACCGCTCTTCACGCCCGGACCGCCGCGCCAGAGGCTCTTTTCGTTGAGCGTGAGGCGTTCGGTTGCCACCGAACCCATGAGGTTCGCGCCCAAACTCCCATTGCCCAAAGGCAGCGAGCGGCGTTCCCACTCGGCATCGGGGTTCACGGCCGCATCGCCCGCACTGATGGGCTTGTGCAGGCTGTCAAAACGTTCGGGATGTCCGCCCCACCAACTTTCGGCCCCTTTGAAGGACGTCGGTCGGTCGAGTCGAATGACATGGCCGGCCGAGGACTGCGCCGCGGCCGTCGCGCTGCCTGCGAGCAGTGCGCTCAGCAGAACAAGGTGGTGGAGGTGCATAAAGGTGAGAATTGACGTGTGGAGGGATTAGGCCGGGTTTTGGCGTTCGAAAGCCGCGCGGATGGCATCGGCCGCCGCCTGCATTTCTTCGGCAGGCAGTTGGAGCTTCGGTTTGCGGAAGTCCATGTCGCCCTCATTGTTGAGGGGGATGAGGTGAATGTGAGCGTGCGGCACTTCGAGCCCGAGCACGGCCATGCCGACTTTGCGACAAGGGAAGGCTTCGCCGATGGCCAGCGCCACGCGTTTGGCAAAACGATGGTAGGCGGCGAGCGTTTCGTCGTCGAGATCGAAAATGTAGTCCACTTCCCGACGGGGAATCACGAGGGTGTGCCCCTTCGCCACAGGGTTGATGTCGAGAAAGGCGTAGAAGTCTTCGTTTTCCGCACATTTGTAGGAGGGAATTTCTCCGGCGGCAATTTTGCTGAAAATGGTCATGGTGTGAGCGTCTTTGCGTGAAAGGGGGCGCGCCGAAGCAGGGCGCACCTCGATTTCGCAAATGTAGTAAAAAAACGGCGAAATGCGGGCGGCGACACTTCTTTTTTTGTGCCGATGTTTTCCTTTCCCGTTCGAAGGAAATCGTGCCACACCGTCCCCGCCCGACAGTTCGGGACAGAAAACACAACGCGCCCCACGCACCCGAAGAAGCGGGGAACAACTGCTCGAAACACGGGGGGCGTTGATGGAAAACGCCCGCTTATTCGGGTGAACCCTCCTCGCGCGCACACGTACGCGCGCATCAGTCACTTTTTGTTTTTAGCCTTCACCCTTCACCGCGGCGCGCAACGAGTTGATTTTAATGGCAAAAGGGGTGAAGGATCCGTCCTTTTTCTTGCTTCACCGCGGGTGAAGGCAATGGTGTCCGCAGGTGAAGGTGATTTTGCCAAAGTCTTCACCCTTATTGCACTGTGGCATAGTGCGTTGTGAGGGTTGGGTGAAGAGGTGAAGGCAAAAAACGAAAACTGCCTGACGCGCGCACGCGCGCGAGGGAATAAAGGAGCGAAAGCGATTGTGGGCCGGTGCGCAGCTCACTCGGTTTGTGAGGATGGAGAGCCGGATTGGCCGAGCGACGCTGCGCTTTGGGCAAGGATTTCGGACGAGACTTGTCGTTTGTCTTGTGTGGCGTGGCGTTTTGGGGCAAATGTTCGTTCTGTCTATCTTGTTCGGGGCAAATTGCCCACAAAAGCAAATAAATGCCCCGCACGATGCTTTTTTTCTCCCATTCGTTTGGTCGCTCAGTGCGTTTGCTCTACATTTGCCCTACAAACCTGCCGCCCTCAGCGGCACAGTAATCACCGATTATGAAACGAATCTACTCTCTTCTCTGGGCACTGCCCGTCTTGCTCGTGGCGGCGCTGTCTCTCGCTTCGTGTGTGTACGATCCGTACTACGACGGCGATGGCTACGACCCCTATAATCCGTATTATCCCTACAATCCCGGTACCGGCGACCAAGGTCGCGCACAAACCATCAGCGGCGAGTGGCAAGGCGATTTCGGCATGTTCTATCAAGTGGTGAATCCCATCACGGGACAAAAGGTGCAATTCGATTCGCGCAACTCGTATGTGCTTTTCCAGCCGAACTATTACGGAGCGCGCTCGGGTTGGGGCAAACAGATCGACTTCTACAACTACGGCCCGCTCTCGCGCCGCTACCACCGCTTCTACTGGGAAATCCGCAACGGCGAAATCTATCTCACGTATCCCTCCGACCACGGTTTGGACGTGCGGATCTACGATTACTATCTGAGCAACAGCCGTTTCACCGGTCGTGCGGGCGATTCGGGCTTCCGCTTCAATCTGGGCAGCCTGAGCTTCAGCGACTGGAGCACGTACACGGGCGACTACTACGATTGGGACAATGCGGGCTGGAGTTGGAACGCCTATCGTGGCACGGCCGACAGCGCGCCGACGAAGTCCGCGCAGCAGACGGTTCCCCTTGTGGTGACTTCGGGCCGCAGAGCGCAACCCTGAGTCTCCCTCGCAGGCCCTCTCTTATGACACACCATACACTCTCGTCGGGTTCGAGCTCGGCGGGAGTGTTGTGCTTTGTTGGGGCATCCGGACGGCTTTGCCGGGCTTGCTCGGTGGGTCACTTTTCGAGGAGTGGGGGAGTGCGACAAGATATTTTCCGCTAACTTTGCACTCCGGACGCCCCGAACGCCTTCGCCCCGGTGTGGGTGGTGTCGGCGGGCGCCTCACGAATGACTGATCGCGAAAAGAAATCCCTTATGCCCATTTTCCATCTCACCTCCCTGTCCGATCCCGGTGTGGAGGTTTACAGTGCCTTGACCGAAGCGCAGTTGCGCAGCAAAGTCGACCCCTCCCGTGGCGTGTTCATTGCCGAAAGTCCGAAGGTGATCCATGTGGCGCTCGATGCGGGCTACGAACCCCTCTCGCTGCTCTGCGAGGAGCGACATCTGACCGGCGATGCGGCCGATGTGTTGAGCCGCTGCGGCGACATTCCCGTCTATACCGGCGCACGCGAACTCTTGGCGCAGCTCACCGGCTACACCCTCACGCGCGGTGTGCTGTGTGCCATGCGCCGTCGGCCGGAAACCACGGTGACAGAAGTGGTGCGCGATGCGGCGCGCGTGTGCGTGATCGACGGGGTGACCGATGCCACCAACATCGGTGCGATATTCCGCTCGGCTGCCGCCTTGGGCATCGATGCCGTGGTGCTGTCGCGCACGGCCTGCGACCCGCTCAATCGCCGTGCGGTGCGCGTGTCGATGGGCAGCGTGTTTCTCGTGCCTTGGGCTTGGTCAGCCGATCCCGTAGGGGAGTTGCGGGCGTTGGGTTTCCGCACGGCGGCCATGGCGCTGACCGATCGGTCGATTTCGCTCGACGATCCGGTTTTGAAAGCCGAACCGCGTTTGGCACTCGTGATGGGCACGGAGGGCGACGGCCTGGCCGACACGGTGATAGCGAGCACCGACTACACGGTGCGCATCCCCATGTATCACAACGTGGACTCGCTCAATGTGGCCGCGGCTTCGGCAGTGGCCTTTTGGGAGTTGCGGAAGAAGTGATCGGTGCATGCCTCCATGCCTATGCCCTACTGCTTGCGTAAGCTTTCGTTACGTTTGTTGCCTCCATTCGGTGGTTGAGATAGATTGACGACACCGAACCATTACGGCTCAGAAAAAAAACAAGCCCTGCACATCGTCTTCGTGGACGGTGGCAGGGCTTGGATTCGTTATAGAAAGGAGATGGTCAGAAAGTCGCGAGTTACATCGAAATGGTAGATTTCACTTGTTGGCCGGCGGTGGTGGCCTTCGTTTCAGCCGTGAAGGTACCGGGAATGTTCATTCCTGTTTTGCGGTTGTATTGGCTGCTACCTTGTATGGTGATTTGCACCGTCGCCTGCGGATTGTTTCTGAGGGTCATTTTTCCCTTGAAGCTCACGGTGAGCACGTCATTGGTTACTTCCTCGAGTGTGTACACCGCATCGCAATCGATTTTGTCGGTGTGTGTCTTGCCCGTCCACGAATCGCCTTGGCCGATGGGGTATTCGGGGAAGTATTTCAAGTTGTTGCTGAGGTCTGTGTAACCTCCCATTTGACTTTGGAACGTTGCTGCGTATTCTTCGGGCAGTCCTTCGTAAGTGGTTTTTCCTACGGTGTTGCCTCGCTCATTGACTTGTGTGATGATGTGCAGCGTAGAAAACAACTGTTTGAATTGCTGCATGGATTGTTCCATTGAGCGATCGGCCTCCTCGTTGCCGGTAGATGCCGACATATCAAGAATTTGTGTGGAGATGGTGGTGACGCCGTTTTCGCGTGCGGTGGGCGTCATCTGCATTTTCATTACCATTTGCATAGAAACATCCTTCCCTCCGACGTTCATTTCGGTTGTGGATTTGAAATTGTAAACGACGGGTTTGTTGAGTTCGGGAGCGAAGCGGTAAGTGATCTTTTCGCCATTTTTCTTTCCGCAGGCTATGGCAGCCAGGAGGCAGAAGGAGAACAGAAGGAAGTGGAGGAACCTTTTCATAGTAGCGTTTTTTGAATTGAGTGAAACTTAATCTTGAGGTTGTGTGGGATAATGTCATCCCCTGTGCGCAAATATATGGCTTTATTCTTAATGAACCAATGTTTTGTGGTAGGAATTTTTAATTTGCGTGGAAGGCGTTCTCTTTTCTCCTTTCATAATGGGGAGGAGATGGTGCTTTGGAGAATGGCTGTGCAGCAATAGATAGAGGTGAGCGGACAGACAAAAAAATCCCGCAGGCGATGTGGAATTGCCTGCGGGATTTTCGGTGGTTTGATGAGTGCCTCGTTCCCGTTCGATGAGGTGGGGACGGCGAAGCAGGGAAATCAGACGGTGATGTTGAGAATCTCGAGCTGGATGACGCCGCGGGGTGTTTGTGCGTCGACGATGTCACCCACCTTGTGGCCGAGGAGGGCTTGGGCAATGGGGGTGGTGCTCGAAATTTTGCCGGCGCGGAGATCGGCTTCGCTTTCCGAGACGATGGTGTACTTCATCTTGGCGCCGACCTTCACGTTTTTCATCTCGACGGTGGAGAGGATCTGGACGATGTCGGTGCGAAGCTTGGAGGTGTCGATGATCTTGGCCGCTGCGATGGTGGCTTTGAGTTCGTTGATCTTGGTTTCGAGGTGAGCCTGCGCTTCTTTTGCCGCGTCGTATTCGGCGTTTTCGGAGAGGTCGCCTTTGTCGCGGGCTTCAGCGATGGCTGCCGATGCAGCCGGGCGGTCGATTTGCTCCATACGGCGGAGCTGGGCGACGAGGCTGTCGTAGCCCTCTTGGGTCATGTATGCCATGTTGGTATATTCGGGTTAGCGTGCTTGAAAAATGTGAGGTGGGTGCCGCGATTAGTTGAGGGCGGCATCCTGTTGCGGGGCGTTGTCGGCGTTGCCATTTTCGGCATTGCCGTTGTTGCGCCCATTTTTGCGTCGGCGGGCTCCACCTCGGCGTCGGCGGTTGTTGCGTCGTGCCGTGGGTTGTGCGTCCGACGATTCTTCTTCCGGCGTGTCGGTGCGTTCCGCCTCGTCGGCGAGATCGTTTTGCGCTCGTTCTACGTCGCGGCGGTGGGCTTCTTCGCGCAAACGGCGTTCGGCCTTCTCGGCGCGGCGACTTTGTTCGGCCGGCGGCGGTGTGGTGTTGGTGTAGCCGGCGGCGTTTTGAGCCTTGTTCTGACGGCGCGCACGTTTTTTCTGTTGTTCAGTGCGCGGTGCGGGCGCCTCCTCGGGCACCTCGTCAGCGGAAGCGGCGGATGTTTCGCTTTCTTCGGCCGAACGATCTGTGGCGGATGCCACACTCGGATCAGCTTCCTGCGCAGCGGGCTGTTCCATCGGCGAAACCGAGTTGTCGTCGGGCGAAGCATCATGTTTCTCTTGTGAGGAGGACGTATCGCGTTCGTCGGTGGACTCGGCGACGGATGTGGCCGGCTCGCCAGAGGTGACAGCTTCCTTCGGTTGTTCCGGCTTCTGCTCGTCGGCGATGGCAGCGGGCAATTGCATGGGAGCAAACACTGCCGTGGGTTCTTCAGACTGAACTGTCGGTGTTGCTTCCTGACCTTGGGCCTCAATGCGATCCGACTGCGGCAGAATGTTGGGCGTGTCGGGCAGGGTCTGTGCAGGTTCCAGTTGAGGCAGCGGTTCGTCGTGGCGAGACATAGGTGTTTCGCTTTGTGCCACCTTTTCACTTTGTGCCGCCGTTTCGCTTTGCGGAGCCGTCGTGGGCGCCGCCACTTCGTTCGCTAAGGTCTCGTTGGCTTGAACTGCTGATTCGCTGCGCGGTGCATCGGTATTTGCTACGGCCGTCGGTTCGGCGTCAGCACGCTGCTCTTTGCGTTGAGAGCGGTCGTGGGGCTGTTCCTTTTGGGGCGCAGTCGTTGCACTTTCGCCGGGCGTACCTACCTCGGGAGCTGCGGTGTTGTTTTCAGCAGCCGGAGTCTCCTTCGGTTCCTGCGCGGGGGCATTCTTTTTCGATCTGGGGCGTTCGTCTGTCTTCGCCTTGGGCGCATCGGCAGCGGCCTCATTTTTGCTTTCGCCGTTGGCCGTTTCGCGCTCCGCTGCGCGACGTCGTTGCTCACGTTCCTTGCGTGCTTCGGCGCCTTTGTTTTTGCGGTCTTTTCGCTCGGCGTTGCCTTTTGCTCCGTCTTCGTCTTGCTTTTCACCGCGCGCTTTCGTGTTTTTGCGCTCGGTGTTTTTGTCTTCTCGATTTTCTTTTTGACGGTCGGCTCGTTTGTCGTTGCGCTGCTCTCCGCCTTTCTCTTTGCGGCTGCGTTCGTTGCGCGCATTGTCTTTGCGGGCGGGGGTGCCTTCGCTTTGTTCCTTGGCGATTTCCGCTTCGATCTCGTCTATCTTGGGCACGGTGAAGAACTCTTCGGCGCCCATGGCCGTGCGCTTTTCTTTGGCGCGGAAGACGCTGTCGAGGAACTGCGGTTCGCGGCGCAGTTTGGTGAGTGCGTCCTTGGCTGCGGTTTGGTGACTCTCTTTTTTCGAGTAGCCCTTACCTTCTCCGGCGTAGAGTCCTTCGATGACGATGGTGGTGAGGAACGAGGGGCCGTTGGCTTTGTCGGTGTCGGTGGCGCTGTCCTTGAATTCGAGTCGGATGCGGTTTTTTTGGCTCCACTCCAAAAGCTTGCTTTTGAAGTTGACTTCTTTGCTTGCCACGGATTCGAGGTCGAGGACGGCACCGATGATGCGTTGCTCGACGAAGCGGAAGGCGTAGCGGAATCCTCGGTCGAGATAGATGGCGCCCATGAGGGCTTCGAAGGAGTTTCCGCCGAGGTAGGAGTTGTGGGTTCGGCTGTGGGTCTGGCTCTGGATGAGGCGATCGATGTGGAGCTCTTTGGCCAGTTTGCCGAGTGATTCGCGCGATACGATTTTCGAACGCGTATTGGTGAGGAAGCCTTCGCGCTTGTTGGGGAAATAGCGATAGACGATGTGGCTGACGACGGTTTCGAGGACGGCGTCTCCGAGAAACTCGAGTCGCTCATTGTTGAGCGGCTTGTTGCCGAGTTTTTTCGATCGATACTCTTGCGACTTGTGGGCGAATGCCGTGCGATAGAGATCGATGTTGTGTGGGCAGAAGCCCATGATGTCGTAGAGGGCTGAGCGAAACTCCCGATCTTTAGAGAAAAAGAGTTTGGCTCGGTCGAATAGATTTTTCATAATGGGGTGGGGAGGACGAGAGAACGCAGCGCATGGGGGACGAAAGCGAAAAAATAGTTTTGTACGCTTGGTCATTACGTGTGTAACAACCAAGCGTACAATCCGTATTTTTCAATCCCACAGCGGGGAAGGCGTTCTGTTCAGTCTTCTCAGGCTTGATACTTCTTGACGATGCAGCAGGCATTGTGTCCGCCGAATCCGAAAGTATTGGAAAGCGCTGCACGCACGGTGCGTTGCTGAGCCTTGTTGAAGGTGAAGTTCATGTTGTAGTCGATGTTTTCGTCGCGGTCTTCCTCATCGTGATTGATGGTGGGCGGTACGATGTCGTTCTTCACCGAAAGGCAGCAAACGATGGCTTCAACAGCGCCGGCGGCTCCGAGGAGGTGACCGGTCATCGACTTGGTGGAGGAGATGTTGAGTTGGTAAGCATGGTCGCCGAAAACCTGCGTGATGGCTTTGGCTTCGGAGACGTCGCCGACGGGCGTGGACGTGCCGTGCACATTGATGTAGTCAATGTCTTCGGGTTGCAGTCCGGCATCCTCGAGGGCGCGCTGCATCACGAGTTTGGCACCGAGTCCTTCGGGATGGGAAGCTGTGAGATGGTGGGCATCTGCGCTCATACCTGCGCCGGCAATTTCGCAATAGATCTTTGCGCCGCGTGCCTTGGCGTGTTCAAGTTCTTCGAGCACGAGAATACCTGCGCCTTCGCCCATGACGAAACCGTCGCGGCTCTTGCTGAAGGGGCGGCTGGCGCGTTGCGGATCGTCGTTGCGGGTGGAGAGAGCGTGCATGGCGTTGAAACCACCGAGTCCTCCGGGGGTGATGGCCGCTTCTGCACCGCCGGTGATGATGGCGCTGGCTTTGCCGAGACGAATGAGGTTGAATGCGTCGGCAATGGCGTTGGTCGACGAGGCACAAGCCGAAGTTGTAGTGTAGTTAGGACCGTGGAATCCGTACATGATGGAGATCTGTCCGGATGCGATGTCGGCGATCATCTTGGGGATGAAGAAGGGGCTGAAGCGAGGTCCCTTCTCTTCGTGAGTGAGGGCGTATTCGCTGATTTGCTCTTCGAAAGTGTGGATACCGCCGATGCCCACTCCGAGCACTACACCGATGTTGTCCTTGTCGATCGTTTCGAGATCCATACCGCTGTCTTGTACAGCTTGCATTGCCGCCACGACTGCATATTGTTCATAGAGATCCATTTTGCGAATCTCTTTGCGGTCAATGAAATCTGCTGCCTTGAAGTCTTTGACTTCGCAGGCAAACTGCGTTTTGAACCGTGAAGCGTCGAAGCCTTGAATGGGTGCTGCGCCGCTAACGCCGTTGAGAAGGCTGTTCCACGTGGCTTCGAGGGTGTTGCCGACGGGGGTGATGGCACCGAGACCGGTGACGACTACTCTTTTGAGTTCCATAGGGGTGTGGGGATTAGTGGGAGATGAGAGGATGCTACGCTGAAATGTGCTAATGCGCCGGTGCCGCCGAATGGGTACCGTAGCGCATTAGCACATTTGCGAAGAGATGAGCGTTAGCTCACCTCGTTGAGCGCGGGCAAGATCACTTGGCGTGTTCTTCGATGTACGCGATAGCGTCACCTACGGTGGAGAGCTTTTCAGATTCCTCTTCGGGGATGGTGATGTTGAATTCCTTTTCGAGGTCCATCATGAGTTCTACCGTTTCGAGAGAGTCTGCGCCGAGGTCGTTGGTGAAGCTTGCGTCTTCACGTACGTCAGCTGCATCAACGCTGAGCTTTTCTACGATGATTGCCTTTACTTTTTCTGCAATTTCAGACATTGTTGTTCTTATTTTGATGATTAGAAATTAGTCATTTCTGTGGTTACAGCTGCAAAAGTAGTGGTATTTCTTCAAACCGGCAAAGGTTTACCCTATAAAAAGCGCGTTTTTTGCTCATTCTCGCGCATTTTGTGCAGCTAGGTGGGGAGAAATCGGAGCTCGAGACCTTGATTTTTCGTGAAAGAGTCGCTGCTCAGTTGAATGCACCTCTGCTCAGTTGAGTGCGCCTCTGCTCTGCTCAGTTGAATGAGCCTTTACTCTGTTGAACAGGTCTGCGCCCCGTCGAAGGTGTCTGCGCTCGGTCGATGACAGGCAGCCGTTTACGCGATCAAGGGGTGCAGCCACGAAGACACATCCGTGCGGCGCGCAACCGGCACGCACGGCACACTCATTTTCCCGTGATGATTTTGCGAATGTCGTTGAGTTTATTGAGCGCCTCGACCGGAGTGAGGTGGTTGACGTCGAGATGCAGAATTTCATCGCGCACGGCTTCGAGCACCGGATCGTCGAGTTGAAAAAACGACAGCTGGGTTCCGCTGGGAGCACCGTTCGTTTGTCCGTTTTCTCCCGTGGGAGGCTGCACTTGTCGGTTGTCTGCGTTGTTGTGTTCCAATTGGTGCAGAATCACCTCTGCCCGTTGCACAATCGCATTCGGCATCCCCGCCAGACGCGCCACATGGATACCGAAAGAGTGTTCCGAACCGCCGCGCGCCAATTTGCGGAGAAAGACGATGCGGTGATCCACTTCGCGCACGGAAACATTGTAGTTTTTGATGCGCGGGAAAAGCGCTTCCATGTCGTTGAGCTCGTGATAGTGAGTGGCAAAGAGCGTACGCGCATGCATCTTGGGACGTTCGTGCAAGTGTTCCACAATACTCCATGCAATGGAAATGCCATCGTAAGTCGAAGTGCCGCGTCCCAATTCGTCGAAAAGCACCAAGCTACGTTGCGTGATGTTGTTCATGATGTTCGCCGCCTCGCTCATTTCGACCATAAAAGTACTCTCGCCCACCGAAATATTGTCCGATGCGCCCACGCGCGTGAAGATCTTGTCGACGATCCCCACCCGCGCCGAGTCGGCCGGAACGAACGAACCGATTTGCGCCATCAAAGTGATGAGTGCCGTTTGTCTAAGCAGTGCACTCTTACCCGCCATGTTCGGCCCCGTGATCATCATAATCTGCTGTTCCGCCGTGTCCAGTCGCACATCATTGGGCACATATTCCTCACCCGGCGGCATGAGCGTCTCGATCACCGGGTGTCGTCCTGCCTTGATGTCCAGCACTTCGCTTTCGTCCACCACCGGTCGAACATAGTGTTGTGCCATCGCCAGCACCGCCAGCGAGTGGTACACGTCCAACTCGGCGAGCGCATGCGCATTGCGTTGCAGCGCCGCGATATGTTCGGCCGCCGCCGCCACCAATTCGCCGTAAAGTCGAGTTTCGAGCACCAGAATTTTGTCTTCTGCTCCGAGAATTTTCTCCTCATATTCCTTCAACTCCTGCGTGATGTAGCGTTCCGCATTGACGAGCGTCTGTTTGCGTATCCATTCCGGCGGCACAAACTCCTTATAAGTATTGCGCACCTCCATATAATAACCGAACACGTTGTTGAAACCGATTTTCAAACTCTGTATGCCGGTACGTGCGATTTCGCGTTCTTGGATTTGGAGCAAATAGTCCTTTCCCGAGGTCTGAATGTTGCGCAGTTCGTCGAGTTGTGCATTCACCCCGTTGGCGATGACCTGTCCCTTGTTCACCGTGAGCGGCGGGTCGGTGCGCAATTCGCGTTCGATGCGCTGCCGCAATGGCGTGCAGGCGTCCAGGCGTTCGCCGATGTTGCGAATGCTCTCTTGCGCAGCCTGCTTGCACGCATTTTTGAGCACCACCACCGTTTCCAAAGCACAGCGCAGTTGCTGCATCTCTCGTGGATTGATGCGTCCCGTTGCCACTTTCGAAACGATGCGTTCCAAGTCGCCCACCTTCCCCAGTTCCATTTCGCAGAGTTCTCGAAATTCCGGTTCGCGGAAGAAATGCTCCACACTGTCCAGTCGCTGTTCAATTTCCTTCACCGAGCGAAGCGGGAAAAGCACCTGCCGTCTCATCAGTCGCGCGCCCATCGGGGAGAGCGTTCGGTCGAGCACCGCGAGCAGCGACGTCCCGTCACCGTGGTTGGTCGAAATGAGTTCGAGATTACGAATCGTGAATTTGTCGAGCCGCACGAAACGCTGCTCTTCGATGCGGGTGATGCGGGTGATGTGTTCGATGTGGTGGTGTTGCGTCTGGTCGAGATACGTCAGGATCGCTCCCGCCGCCGTGATCGCCGTGTGCAGGTGGTCCACGCCGAAGCCCTTGAGATTCTTCACCTCAAAATGTTTCAGCACCTTGGTGCGCGCCGAGCCTTCGGAAAAAGCCCAGTCGTCGAGTTCGAAAATGAAATAACGTCCCGAAAACAACTGTTCGAATTTCCCTTTCTCCCCGCGTTGAATGAGCACCTCTTTCGGGGCAAAGCCCGTCAGCAATTTGTCGATGTACTCCGTGTCGCCTTCGGCCACCAGGTATTCGCCCGTCGAAATATCGAGCAGCGAAAGTCCCACATCAGCCGCCCCGAAATGCACGGCAGCCAAAAAATTGTTTTCCCGACTCGAGAGCACATTGTCTCCCAGCGCCACCCCCGGCGTCACCAATTCGGTGATGCCTCGTTTCACCAATTTCTTGGTCAATTTCGGGTCTTCGAGCTGGTCGCAGATGGCCACTCGATATCCTGCCCGGATCAGGCGCGGCAGGTAGTTGTCGAGCGCATGGTGAGGAAAACCTGCCATTTCCGTCGAGGCGTTCGCCCCCTTTTGGTTGCGTTTCGTCAGGGTGATCCCCAGCACCTGCGAGGCCGTGACGGCATCTCCGCAATACGTTTCGTAGAAGTCGCCGCATCGAAACAGCAGAATCGCATCGGGGTTGGCCGCTTTCATGTCATGAAACTGCCGCATCATCGGAGTGAGTTCGTCTTTGGCCATAGGAGGAAAAATAAGGGAGTGAAACAATTGTGCGCATCGGTCGGCGCCATGTGCAAAGTTACGCATTCTTGCCGAAACGCAAAACCGCCCCGTCCTGCGAGAGGACGAGGCGGAAAATCAATAGGAGAGAAGTAAGTCAGCTGTGCGCTTATTTCACAACCACCTTCTTACCGTTCACGATGTAGAGACCGGCGGGGAGGTGTTTCGTGTCTTTCACGCGTACGCCCGAGAGGGTGTAAACAGCGTTGACTTGCTTGCCGTTGGCAACTACGCGACCCACGGTGGTGATGGTACCGTTCGTTTCGAGGTACTTGTCACCGGTTTCGGTAGTCACGGGCATCTTCGTGAAGTAACCCGAACCGGCAGCAACCGATTCACCCACTTCCGAGCGGAGCACCTTAGAGTGGTCAGCGTTGAAGACACCGCTGTCCTTGTTCACCTTGGTCGTTTCGAATACCGGAACGAGACCGTTGACAGGCGTTGCGGGCGTGCTCACGGGAGCGAGCGTAGCGAGCGTCTGAGCCTGCGAAACGAGGTTGATCACCGTTTCTTCGTCACCGTCTTCGGGGATGAGCACGTAAGCCTGACCGGCTTCGAGGGTACCCGTGTGCTTCTTGAGTTGGATGCGGTTGTTGGCATCCTGACCGATTACAGTGTAGAAGTTGTTTGCACCGGGATCAGCTGCGATGGGCAGCGTGATGATCTGGGGCACACCCTTCATGATGGGCAGCGTGAAGCCGTCAGCGAGGGCCTCATCGAGATCGTGAGCAGCTTCCTTGAAGGTGAAGGCCGAGTTGTCCTTACCGTTGGCTTCGTTCCAGAGCACGAGGTTCTTCGAACCGGGTTCAGCGTTCAGGTAGACGTACGACTTATCCTGTACGTCGGCCGTGTCAGCCACGAGGTTGAAGCAGCCGGAAGTCTTCGCATAGCGGAGATCGAGCGTGTAGGGGTTCTTGCGGAGGCTCATCACACGCGTACCCTTCTCTTCCTTCGGAGCGAGGTAGAGTCCGGTGTAAACGTTCTGATAAGTGTAACCGCCGGCCACCTTCGTCAGCTTCCAGTAAGCGCCGAGGCGAGAGTTGAAGTCAGCCACATCCTTGTAGGTGCTGCCGTCCTTCACGCGGCCGTCGAGCTTGAGGTAGTTTTGCGTCGAAGCCGTGTTAGCCACTACGCTGTTTTCAGCTACGCTGGCGTCAGACGACTTGCTGATGATGCGATAGATACCGTCGGCGGGCACGTTGAGCTTTTCAGCGAATGCCTTGTTGGCGGCGTCAACTTGAGCGAGGAGGTCGTTCACCTGAGCAACGGTGGGCTGCTTCACATCGGTGATGGCCTTGAGCTTGCCGGCAACCGCTTCGATGGCAGCCTGGTAAGTAGCCTTCGATCCGGCAGCGTAGTAACCCATGTCGGTGCCTTCTTCAGCAGCAGCTTCGAGCGCCTTGGCAGCTTCGAGTGCCTTCGTCACGCGAGAGGGATCAGGATAGTTCTTGAGGAACTTGTCGTAGGCAGCCTGGAGTGCTTCGATCGAAGCCTTCGTAGCCTGCTTGTTGTTCACTTCGTTCTTCAGCGTTGCGATAGCACCGGTGAGGGCGTCGCGGTCAGCCTGAGGAACAGCGTCGATGAGCGAGTTCTGTCCGTCGTAAGCGCCTTTGTAAACGCGGAATTCAGAGCCATAGAAGAACTTGTTGCCGTTGGCTTCGCCGTTACCTACCGTCTTGGTCACCTCCATGCGGAAGTACTTGTAGGTACCCTTGTCAGAGGGGATCACGAAGTGAGCCGTACCGGCGAAGTTCGTCTTCTTCACTTCCGTACCGTTGTTGTCCCACGTTACGGTGTAGGGATAGCTGAACGTAGAAACCGCAAGCGAATCCCAACCTTGGTTCTTCTTCCAAGCGTCGAAGTCAACGACGTTGTTGCCGTTTTCGTCCGTTACCACAGCGCCGTCCTGGTCGAGCTTGTCGGCCTTGTTGGCAGCGAGGGCAGCTTCGGTCTTGGCACCCCAGATCGTGATCTTTTCGGGTGCACCGCCGTTGGCGTTGTTGTGGTTACGCTTCACCCACTTGAGGAGGAGTTCGCTCTCGGGGGTGTCGAGCTGGAATTGGAGGTAGTGACCGCCCTTCCAAGCGTCGCCGTCACCGTGCCAGCTGGTGTGGAAGTAGGTTTCGGGGTTGCCGTCGAGAAGCACAGCGGGTTCGTGTTCAGCGCCCACGCCTTCTTCCTTGTCGGCCATGTCGCTCGAAAGCTTCGTGCCGTCGGTGATCAGACCGTCTTTCGTGAGTTTGCCGCTGGTAGCATCTTCGATGCGGTTGCCCGAAGCGTCAACACCCATGTAAGCGAAGCCGTTGTTGTAAGCAGTTTGTGCCTGCTGGAGGAGCTTCTGGGCCTTTTCGTTGTTGATGTCTTGTTCGGCACTCTTCAGGAGGTCAGCCACTTCCTGGTCGGTGATGGTGCGTGCCTTGAAGGTCGAACCGTCAGTCTGCCAGTCCCAAACCACGGTACCGTTGTGGTCACTGCCGGTGTGTACACCGCCGAATTCCCAACGATCGCCGCCGTTGTAACCCCAGTAGTTACCCTTACCGCGCCAGAGGTCGGGCGAGTAGAAGCAGAAGTAGCCGGGATAGTTGCGGCTGGTCACGATGTTGTAGGAAGCCTCGGGAGCATCCGTCATTTCGATACGTGCACTGGGAACGATACTGCCGTTGGACGTGATGTTCTCAGCCGTACCCACATAACGATTGGTAGCCAAGTTTTGGAAGAAGAAGTAACCGGGTTTCGCATCGTTCTTCGTCACCTTCCAGATGTACTTCAAGCTCTTGTAGTCGAGCGGAGCATCCTTCTTGTAGGTGATGTCGCCACCCTTGTAAGTCCAATGCAGTTGCTTGTCCTTATCGTTCACTGCGCCACCGTCGTAAAGTGCACCGTCGTCATAGCCGGTACCCTGCGAGCGGTAGGAAGTGAGGATGTAGTAACCGGGTTCGAGCACCTTACCCGAGGTGGTGAAGGTGGTGTAAGCCTTGGGCAGATCTACCACGAGCTGATCGATCTCGTCGTCGGTAGCCGTTGCGCCACCGTTGAGGATCTCTTGCGACTTGTTGTAGAGTGCCATGAAGGCGTCGTACTTCGCCTGGTTGTACTCACCGATGTTGTTACCGCGGGGGAACTTCTCGGAGAATTCATCCACGTTGAAGTTGGCACCGAGCGATTCGGCGATCACAGCCTGGAGATCTTCCTTGGCAGTGAGCTCGTTGGCGGCGTACACCAACCACGCGTTGCGGTTGTAGTCCGTGCCCTTGCCGGCATCGCCGTTGAGCGACGTCTTGGGGCAGGTGAGCAAGAAGTTGTACTCGCTGTACTTGTCGTCCTTCTTTTTCGCTTCGGGCGAAACGAGCACGACGGTGTTGTCACCATTCACAAAGGTGAAGGTGCTCAAGTCGAGATCCTCGTTGTTGGCACGAGCTTCTTCCACGTAAGCGCGAACGCCCTTGATGGTTTCGGTAGTGTCAACACCGTCAGCCTTGGCATGCGTCCACTCGAAGGAGTGTTCGGGATCCTTGGCTCCAGTGACTTGCTTCACTTCGATCTTCCAAGCACGATCCGTAGCGGAGGTGTAGAAGTTTTGGTTCGAAGGATCTGCAAGATACTGGTTTTCGTTCACGCCTTTGCGCTTCAGGTAGAAGGTCTTACCGTCACCCGTTGATTCAAAGACGAAAACGTTGTCGAGCGTCAAGCTGGTCGTTGTGGTGAACTTCTGTCCGGCGAGGAAGCAGTTGCCGTTCGCAGCTTCGGAGAACGCAGGCTGAAGCACATACGATTGTCCGGCTACGATGTTGGTCACTGCACCATCGTTGACGTTAGCACCCCAATGGCGAGCAGACGCACTTGTCGCTCCGGCCACCAGGAGGGCGGTCAAAGCAAACAAATTGCAAACCTTTTTCATTGAAGATTTAACATTAAAGTTAGACATAGAGATAATTCGATGGGACACGATGCGACTTCCATGTACCTCCCCCATCGAAAACAGAAGGGTCACGGAAGTTTAGTGCAGGGTGTTCGTGCGACAAAGATAGAGAAAAAAAACTACACATGGCAGATTCGCATCTAAAAAACGACGAGTTTCTGCCCGACAGCACTGCATTTTATACTTTGTGGCCCCTTGTGTTTTTTGAAAAATCTAAATGATTTCCGCTGGTCCCGTTGACGGATTAACCGAAAAGTGTTGAATCTGTCCTTGTGTTTTTCCGGTTTCGTGTGGGAGAAGGGGATGCTTCGGCGCGCTGTTTGTGCCGTTCGTCAGGTCTGTTCGGTAAACGACGGAAAGGGGTGCCGATGCTCGGTGGGAGACAGCACGTCGATGTAAACCGAGTGCCGCCGGAGCGGAGAAAAAACGGACGATGTTGCTCAGCAGCGCCGCATCGTCGGCTCCCCCCTTCCACTTTGTGGTCACGCTGCGCTGAGCGGTGTTTCTCATGCGCGCACGTGTTGCACGATCGCACGCGCACCCCACTCGAAGTTGCTTTTTTTGCCTTCACTTCTTCACCCATGTGACGTAAACGTTTGTGCTTCATGTGATTAGGGGTGAAGATCTTTGCGCAAAGCCTTCACCCCCTCGGCAGGTCGACCGCGTGAGCGGAAGTTCACGCGCCGTTATTCCATTTTTCCTCGCGGAGATGCCTTATTTCGCGCGCGTTTTCGAGGAAAAACAGGCTGTTTTCCAAAGTCGATTGCGGTGAAGGGTGAAGCACCAAAGTCTTCACCCTTATTGAATTGCCATTCAGTGCATTATGCAGTGCGGGTGAAGCGGTGAAGGCAAAAAACGAAAAAGCGTGGACGCGCGCGCGTCATGCGCGCGCGAGGGTGCCCTGTCTTCACCCTCGCGATCGGTGTACTCCTTTCGGTGCGCCCGTGAGGGTGCGCGCATCGGTCGAAGGGCAGTGGGCTTATCGGCGTTGGGCCTCGAGCGACAACGAATCGTGGTGCTCACGCAGTGCACGCAGTGCCGTCTCGATCATGCTGTCCCTGCCGCGCTGTCGGTCGTCGGCCGAAAGGTGGGCGCGCACATCCGGTGCGATGCCGAACTCCGTGTGCTCGCCGTGCACGTCGAGTGCGGGACTCGCCGAGAAGCGAATGCTCCACCCGCCCGGCAGTTCCGAACTGAAGGGCATGCCCGATCCGCCACCGGTGCGGTCGCCCACCAGCAACACGCCGGGCAGGGTTTTCATGTACATGGCAAAGGAATTGGCGGCGCTGAAGGTGCGGCGGTTGATGAGCACCGCCACAGGTTTCTGCCACCGCAACCCCTTGAGGGGGCTGAGGCGCACGGGTTTCGGTGTGGAGAACGCGTCGTGTGCGGGGCCTGTTTTGTGCATGATGTAGCCCACCGTGACCGTGCGATTGGTGAAGATCGAAGCCAGCGTCTCGGCCGAGGTGAGTTGGCCGCCGCCGTTGCTGCGCACATCGACGATGAGGGCGTCGCAGAGGGCAAAATGCCGCATGACTTCGTGCAGATTGCCCGCGCCGATCGCCACGTTGAAGGAGCTGCAGCGGATGTAGCCCACATTGCCCGGCAGCACCTTGTATTGGAGTCCCGACGCAGTGCGATATTCGTCGGCCGTGCCGAGCACCACGCGCTGCAAGGAGTCATCGAAGTCGGTGGGGTAGGCCTCGTACCAATTCGTGTAGCGGGCCGTGTTGAAAGGAGTCCAGAGGTTGACATGCCCGTCGCGCAGTTCGTCGCAGAGGTTGGCCAGCACTTGATAGAGCGCTTGCGACGACATGGAGTCGGACACCTGCGGGGCGTAGCGGCGGTGCACCTCGTTCCAGTCCAGTCCGTATTCCTTGTGCTTGTAGTCGAAGAAGCAGTAGTGCTCATCGATGATTTTCCACAGCGCTTCGAAGTCGCCGCGCGGTGTGGAGGGCAGGTCGTCGGCCTGCACGCAGGCGGTGAGCGCGGTGAGCAGCAGCGGAAGCGAGAGGAGGAGGCGGAAGAGATGTTTCATCGGGGAAGAAATTGGACCAGGCGCGAATAGCCGATCACGAAGGTGTGATTCCAAGCGTGGCGTTCCAGTCGGTTGACGCTACTCTGACGGATGTCGGCTTTGTAGCCCAGGGTGATGCACGCGCGGCGTAGGGGAATGCTCACGGTGGAGAGGAAGCGCAGCGAGGGGGCGGAAAAGGGCGTGGTGGGCACGACATTGCGGTCGGTGTGTCCGAGCGAGAAAATTTCGTAGTAGGACTGTCCGTAGTTGGGCGTGAACATGAGGCCCAAGAGGGGCACTTCGAGTTGCGAGCGCCACACCCAGCGGCGTCCCCACAGGGTGAAGGGGTGGACGAGCGCGCCGGAGAAGGCCACGTCGACAGCGGCGCGCGCCTGTGCCGGGTTGTTGCCGTTGCGCTGGTTGTAGGTGCCGCCCAGGTGCAGCGCGCCCATGGCACCCACGCTCCACTGCCAGGCTGCACGGGGCGCGGTGAGGCGGCGGCGCCAACCGGCGTCCATTTGCAGCTCGATGTCCAGCGCGGTGCCGTTGCCGGCCGGATTGGTGGCCGAGGTGCCGTTGAGGTCGAAGAGCGTGACGAAGGCATTGCGCCCGCCGCGCCCGCTGTGGCGCTCGCCGATGCGGGTGAAAGAGAGGGTGGTGCCACTGTAATTCAGCGGCGAGAGGTAGCTGTCATAGAGGTTGTTGTGCCCCACGCCGAACAGGTAGGTGCGTTCCACGCGGCCGGTGAGTGTATCGGCATCGGCGGTGTGCTGTGGCGATTCAGCGCGGGCGAAAAGCGGAAGGATAACCCACCACGCGAGGAGGAGTGCTTTGCGTGTCATGCGTGAAATGTAAGGGGGATTCATTGCCATAGGCGTCCATGGCCGTGAGGGCATAGTCGGCATCGAGCAGCGAAGGCAATGCCGGGCTGTAGGTGAAATCGGTGTCGCTCAGGCGAAGGGCCACGGCCACAGGGCCGGTGGGGGTGAGCCGGTAGAGGTTGTAGTGCACGGGGGTGGCATCGGCCACGGCGTTCCAGGTGAAGCGGAGCGCGTGGTCAGTGCGCCGACACTGCCACTGCGGTGCGGCGGGCGCAATGCTGTCGAGCCAGGTCATGGCCGGCGGGAGCTGAGGTTGCGCGTAGTGGTCGTGCACAAAGTCGAGTAAGCCTTTCACGTTGTTGAGCAGGAATTGACTGCGGAAATAGGCTTCACCGGCAAACCCTTCGGCGTGAATGAAGCGGAGTTGTCGCACGATTTGCAACAGCGACCAGTTGCGCTCTTCGGGGGCGAGCTGGTAGGCGCCCAGACCCGGCGCCACAGGGCGGCCGTAGGTGTGTTCCTGCCAGTTGACGGCGAAGGGGTAGAAGTGTTGCCCGTCGAAATACATCATCGGAAAGAGCCCGTCCATCCAACCGCGGCGCAACCACAGTTGGGCATCCTGCGACACGGCGTCGCGGGCATTCCAGCCTTTGGACGATTGGGCGGGCAGGTCGGCGTATTTGCCGATGGGAGCACAGGTGATCTTGACCCACGGCCGAATGGCGCGCACGGTTTCGCTGATGAGTTGCACGGTGCGGTTCACGTTCTCGCGACGCCATTCGGCTTTGGGGCGGTGATGGCCGTAGCGGGCGTAGGTGCGGCGATCGTCGAAGGGAATGGAGGGTTCGGGATAGCGAATGTAGTCGAGATGAATGCCGTCGACGTCATAGCGACTGATGATTTCGCGAACCAATTCGGCCAGATATTCGGCTGTGCCGGGAACGCCGGGATCGAGTTGCCATTTGTCGCCGGCGCGGGTGCAGAGTTTGGGCATGCGCGCGGGGAGAGACTGGCGTCCGAGGCGTTTGGCTTCGGCCAGCGTATTGCCCGGAAAGGTGACGAGATAGGCATGCAACTCCATGCCGCGGCGGTGCGCTTCGTCGATGGCGAAACGCAGCACGTCGTAGGGCGGTGCCACGCCGGGCGTGCCGGAAAAGGCGCCGTCCCACGGCTCGATGTGCGAGGGATAGGCCACGGTGGCTCGAATGCGGGTTTGGAACAGTACCGTGTTGATGCCGGCGGCTTGCAAACCATCGAAAATGCGCGAGAGCTGTGCTTTCTGCTCGAGGGCTTCGGCCGCTGTGCGGGCATAGTGGCCGGCGGGCCAGTCGAGTCCGCTGTAGGTGCAGAGCCACACGGCGCGCACGCCGCGGGCCGGAGAGGGAACCGCGGGGGCAGTGGGCGTTTGTGCTGTGCCCGAAAGGGAGAGGAGGAGAAACAGCAGGGAGAAAAGGAAACGCATGGGGCGGGAGAATGGAAAGGGGGAGGTGGGCGTTTAGCGCAGGCGGTGATAGAGCGGGAGAAGCTGCTCGGCGAGCTCATCGCCGCCGGCAGCACGCAGACTGTCGAGCTGACGACGGGCTTCGTTGCGGCGCCCGAGGTCGAGGAGCAAGGTGGCGCGGTGCACTTGCAGCGGGCGGTCGTCGGGACGCAAACGGAGCAGGTGCTCGAGGCGTTCGAGTGCGGTGACTTTGTCACCCTCGCGCTCTGCAAGCTCGGCACCGACGGCCAGCGCGGTCTCGTCATCGGGATGCCGAAGCAAGGCGGTGCCGAGATGGAGCAGGGCTTCGTCGCGGTGGCCCTCGGTGTAAAGTTGCAGGGCAATGAGGCTGTGGGCGCGCGCATTGTAGCGGTCGGTTTTCAACACGCGGCGCAGGGCAGTCAGGGCGCGCTCGTCTTGGTGCAGGCGCCGGCAGGCTTCGCTTTGAAGGAAGAGCAGGGTGAGGACCTCGTCGGTCGTGCGCTCACGACGGTCGACGAGGAGGGTGTCGACCCATTGGGCCAATTCGCTGTCCTTGCCTGCTTCGCTCAGACATTGGGCCAGCGCAATCTGCGCTTCGCCGTAGTCGGGACGGTGGGCAAGGAGGTCGCGAAGTCGTTGTTCGGCATCGTGCCACTGTCGGCGTGCCATGAGAATTTTGGCGATGTTGAAACGCAGCACGTCGTTGCCCGCCGCGTCGGGATCGTGCCCTAGGGCTGCTTCGAGGGCGCGCTGTGCTTGAGAGAGGGAGTCAGCGCGCAGGGCGGCGAAGGCTTTGCGCACCTCGCGGCGGTAGGCGGCGGTGTCGCGCGGTGCAGTGGTTTCGACCGGGCTCGACAACGTCTCTGCGCTCCGCGCGAAGGTGGGCACTAGAGCGGTGAGGATGCCGCCGGCAGTGAAGAGAGCGGGAAACAAAAGGCGGGGGAGGATCATAGGGCACTGAGGTGATCGATTTCGCTGAACACGGCTTCCGCTTCGAATCCGCGAGAGGCAGCGAAGCGGGCCAGCTTCTGTGCGGCTAGGTAGGTGGCGCGCCGATCGGTGGGATCGAATTTGAGCGTGCGCAGTTTGGCGGCGAGCAGGTCGCGGAGGGTTTGCCGATACGTTTTTTCGTCGATTTCTTCCTCGAGGGCGATGGCGATGTTTTCTCGACTGATTCCTTTGAGCCGCAGTGCGTTGCGAATTTTGATTCGCCCCCAACGGGCGAAGGCGGCCTTGTCGTGCACGAAGGCGCGGGCGTAGCGTTGCTCGTCGATGAACTTTTCGTCCTCGAGGCGTTGGAGTACCCGATCGATGAGGTCGGGGTCGATGTCGGCGGCGCGGAATTTCTTCTCGAGATCTCCCCGACAGGTTTCGCGTCGAGCGCAGTAGGCACCGGCACGGCGATAGAGTGATTCGAAGTCGTTGGATTTCATCGTTTGATCAGTGCGCGGATCACAAACCAGGCATGGTGGGCGAGGGCGGAGAAGAGACCGTAGTGGTGGGCCATGATGCGAAAACGCTCGCGCAGGGAGGCTTTGTGATGGCGGGTGGTGAGGCCTTCGCTGAGGTAGTCGGCGACGACCGTGTGGGTGTTGAACAGCGGGAGCCGGCGGCGCTCGGCTTGTTGCATGAGGCGAATGCACCAATCGTAATCGGCCGAGAACCGATAGCGCTGGTCGTAGGGGGTGGCACGCGCCAGGTCGGTGCGGGCGAAAAAGGCTTGGTGGCACACGAGCATGCCGTTGACAAAATCGTGTCGGCGAAGTTGTTCGGGCGGACTGAGGCGTCGGGCACGGAGAAAGGTGCCGCGGTCGTCGACCAAGTGGGTGTCTCCATAGAGCACGGCCGGAAGTTGGGCGGGATCGGCGAAGGCGGAGAGTTGCGAGGCGATGTCGGCCAGGGTGGTGGTGGCGTGAAATTTGTCGCCGGCGTTGAGAAACAGGATGTAGTCGCCGCCGGCTTGCCGCAAGGCTTTGTTCATCGCGTCGTAGAGTCCTTTGTCCGGTTCGGAACGAAACACGAGACTCCGTCCGTCTGTGATGCCGCGGTAAAGGGCGGCGTATTCGTCGACCATCCGGCGGGTGTCGTCGGTCGAGGCCCCGTCGATGATGAGGTGCTCAATGTGAGGATATTGTTGGACGAGTACGCTGTCGAGGGTGCGCCGCAAGGTGGTGGCAGCGTTGAAGCATACGGTGGCGACGGTAAAACGGATCATAAGCGAGGGGATGAGGGCGAAGGAGAGGACGAAGCGTGGGCGAGGGCTTGCCGGTAGAGGGCAAGATAGCGCCGGCCGACGCGGTCGAACGAATAGTGATCGAGCACTTTGGTGCGTGCCGCCAGCGCCAGTTGGTCGTGGTTGGACTCATCGAGCATTTGGTGCAAACCTTCGCAAAGGTCGTTCGCGTCTTTGGCGGCGGCCACATAGCCGTTTTTGCCGTGATCGATCATTTCCGGAATTCCTCCCACGCGGAAACCCAAACAGGGGATGCCGCAGGAGAGTGCTTCCATGATGGTGTTGGGCAGGTTCTCGGAAACGGAGGGGAGTACAAAAAGTTGGGCCGCGTTGTAAATATTGACGATGGTGTCGACCTCGTAGGTGTAGGGGGTGGTGAACACGGGGATGTCGAAGGCGGCTCGAAACTCTTCTGCTTCGCCGCCGAGAATGAAGAGTGCAGTGTCTCGGTGGTGTTCCGGATAGGTGGTGAGGTATTGCCGGAAGGCTTCCACCAAGTAGGGCATGCCTTTGTTGAGATTCGTGATGCGCTGGGCGACAAAGAGCACGATGCGCAGGGAAGGGTCGGTGGGCAAACCGAGTTGTGCGCGAGCTTTCGCACGATCGCGGGGAGCGAACACGGTGGTGTCGATGGGATTGGGGATGTCGACCACCGTTTTCCCGTGAGTGAGCGACGCACTGCGCGCCTCGCCGGCGAGCCATCGGCTGCATGCCACGAAAGTCATGGGGGCTGTGGCATAGACCGCTTGTTTTTTCGACCAAATGCGGTGCGACAGGTCGTGGGGCGAACCGCCGTGCGGAAGGTAGGGACATTGTCCACATTCTTTGCGGTAACGGGTGCAAGACAGGGCCAGATGACAAATGCCGGTGACGGGCCAGATGTCGTGCATCGTCCAAACCACAGCTTTCCCGTCGCGAAGTATGCGTTGTAACTCGTTGAGCGAAAGGAGGCCTTGGTTGACCCAATGCAGATGGATCACGTCTGCGCGTCGATAGGCATCGGTTTCGGTGATGTTTCCTCCTGCAACGGCGGTGTCGATGGCGAAAAGTCCCCGCCGTTGACCGCGCAGATGGAAGAAAATGCCCAACCGTTCTCTGATAAACGCCCACTTCATGCGCCACCGCCCGCGGAACGTATGGATTTTCGGGGAAGACGTTTGCCGATCGCGCACCAGCATTTCAGCCTCGACACCGATATGGGTCAAGGCCGCTTGCAGACGAGACGCGGCAACGGCCGCTCCGCCGGTTCGTTCGCTGGTGTTGATGATCAGAACGCGCATGGGGATAGGGTTATTTGGACAAAAGTAGGAAGAAAGCCCGATATGACCAAATTTAGAATCGAGTAGTGGCGCCTTCATCTTGCGTTGAAGGCGCCACAGGTTTCGGGGCGAAGACGGCGTCGCGTTTATTTCCGGAGAAAGAGCAGTGCGCAGGGTTCCGTTCCCACGTTGTAGCGCTGTAGAAAATCGCCATTGTCGTTGTAGACACTGACCGTTCCGGGTTCGGTGAAACGTGTTTTCGGATCGAGCGTGCCGCGAGAGGCCACATAAATGTTTTTTGTGCGGGGATCGACTGCCAATGCTGTCGGATCCAGGGGAGGTTGCACTTGTCCGAAGTGTGAAGCGATGGCCGTACCCGAACGGGTGTCGCGCACTTCATATTGCACGGTGGTTTTCCCTGTGGACCAATCGGTGGTGGAGCGAACGAGATAAATGCGGTGTCCGTCGACGGCCGCGAGATTGGCCGAGGCAAAGACAGCGGCTTGATCCTTTTGGTCGATACGCCAGATTTCTGCTGCGTGAGTGGCGTAATCTCCCTGACAGGCCACGAAGAGATGACCGAAATCGTCCTTATAAATCCGGGTGGGGTTCATGCCGACGCGGATTGCTCCGACCTGTTCGAGCGTATTGGGGTGAAGTTTCACCACTTTGAAACCTTGCTTATACCCCTCCTTGTAATTATAGCCGTCGCTGATCGCTACATATATATAATTGTCTTGTGTCGATACGCCAACGGGGTTCGGGCCGACGGCGACTGTCCGGTCGACGGTGAGCGAAAGGGTATCGATACGTGAAACATTCCCGTCGTTGTTCGAGACGAAAACGTATTTTCCCCATGCTGCCACCCCTTCCGGCGTCGACGTGGGAATCGATCGGAGCAAGCGGTGAGTGGCGGCATCGACGACCTGCACTAAATTACTGCCGTAGCAGGGAATGTAGATCTTAGCTCCGTGTTGGATCGCCTCCTGCGGCGCGTCGCCGAGCAATTTCCCATTGACGGAAAGAAAGGCGTCGTGGTTCACCGTTTGGTGTTCGGTGTCGATCAGCGTGTAGCCGCCCGGCAGACGCGTTGCCTGGTTGCCTTGGCACAACACCAGGACTTGCGAGGACGTCCCTTCGCCGGCAGGAGAGGTCGGCGGAAGTTTACGCTCCTCGTCGGCGCAAGCATTCAGCAGCAGCACACCCAGGAAGAAAAGTAGGCATGCAGAAATTCGATGGAAGAAGGATGAGCGTGTCATGGAGGAAATATAGAAATAAAAGATGAAAATTGCAGATCAATCATCGCCGGTCACCATTCGAAAGTGGCATCGACGATCCAAGTTCTTCCCGGCAAGGGATAACCGCGAATACTTTCGCGCTGTGTGTCGGTGAGGTTCATCCAGGTGGCGCGCAGCGTCAGAGTCGAAAAGCCGATGCGGCATTTCCAGCGTGCCGCCGCATTCCATTCTGCGTAGGGCGGCAGGCGCGAGGCGGCAAGATGTTGTGGAGTCGCCCACCTTTCTCCGCAGTAAACCACCGAAGTCGAGACTCCGAAGTCACGATGTGCGAAGTCCAGCGCGAGAAAAGCTTCTTGCGTCGGGCGATAGGGGAGGGTGAGGTTGAAGCTGCGTGACGCAGCGTCCGATCGGTCGCGTGTCGCCGCCCATTGTCCGTGTCCCGATAGATTTACCTCTGTCTGTGCAGCGCAAACGCAACGTGCACTCGCGGTCAAATCAACGCCTTGCGCCAGCACACGGTCCAAATTCTGCGTGCGCCACACCGCCGGGGTGATCGGTACGGCCACGATGCCGTCGGTGATGCGGTCGACAAAGGCATCTACCGAAGCTTGCCATTGCCACCGACCGAAATATCCCCTGGCGTGTCCGCCTATATTCAGGCGAAAGGCACGTTCGTTGCGCAGCTGCGTGTTGCCATAGCGAAAATAATAACTTTCGGCGAAAGTCGGCGGCCGAAACGTCGTTTGTATCATTGCGCGCCCCCCCATTTCGATTCGCCGTCTCTTCAAAAGAGTGGCCTGCGCCCCTCCTTGCAACGTGAAGCAACCTGCGTCGGCCGCCGTGCCCGGGTTGGTCGGGTCGTTCTGTCGTGCCGAGTTGAACAGATCGTGGCGTAAGAGCCGCAGCGTGGCAGTCCACTTCTGATCGCGGAAGCGCAGCGAAAGGGCTTGCTGCACCATCATTCGTTCCGCCTCGCGTTCGTTCTCGCCATGCTGCTGCAGCACCGAGCGCGTCGCATCCATCACATAAGCCCATTGCCAATGCGACGACAAAGTGTGTGCCGTTCCCACCGAAATCCAACCTTCTTGTTGTCGGTAGCGGTCTGTTCGTCCGCCGTTGGGATATTGCGGATCGCGCGCTTCGTAGAATTTGTTTTTTGTGCTCCATTGCGCCGCTGCTGTCCACTGCCATGCGCCCTGTCGCCTCGACCACCGCCCGTGCAGTGCTGCCTCGTCGTCGTCCATGCGCTCCCCCTCTTGCACTGCATAGAGCAGAACGGCACCGGGCAGTTGGCGTCGAGCAAAATTTCCCCTGAATCCCCCTTCGGCGTTTCCCCATTTCGCAGTGGAGGGCGTCGACCAGTGCACCGTCGGAGTCCATCGCCGGGTTTCTGCAGCGTGGCGTCGACGAGTTTCGCGCAGGGTTCCATTGTCGAAGACAAAAGGAAAATCGTTGTCCGCCTTTTCGCCGTCGAGTTGCAGTTGCAGTTGTCCCGCGGGCGTGGAGAAAGACGTGATTGCTCCCGCAGCCCGATAGCCGAAGGCGCCCACCGTCGACCAGATGCGCAGCGGTCGCCGCAGGGTGGTGAAGTGCAGGGTGCTCGCCCCCAAAGCACGAACCGGCACCGGAAGTTCGGGAGCTTCGCCCACATCGATCGTCACCGTGTTGAGGCGATGAAGGGAGAAAGGCGACACATCGATCGTGGCGTTCTCCGCGTCGCCCATCGGAAAACCGTCGACGAACACGGCGGTGTGGGCGGCGCCGAGTCCGCGAGTTCCCACAGTCGCCGAAGTACCGAATCCACCCAACGAGCGCACCCATACGGCCGGCAGCGTGTGGAGCACGTCGACCACGTCACCCGTGGGCATCCGCCGAAACGTCTCACCGTTTTGCGAAAAACCGGCGACGCGCACACGCTCCTGCTCATTGCGGGGCGCCTGTACTTTCACTTCCGGAAGGGCGCGCAGCGAATCGTTGCACGGTGTGGCGCCGAGTGCATCGCATTCCGCTGCCGAAAGTCGGCCGCGCGTAGCGTGTCCGGACAGCGCCGAACCCGCAACGGCCCCAGCGAGTGCGGCCGCTGCAAACATCCGCTGCATGCGCCGCGAGAAGATTTGAGGGAAAGGATAGTCGGTCAATACACGAAAGTTGCTAACTTTGTGGAGAACAAAATAGAGAATCTATGGAACTTCAATCCGCACTTTCGGCGCTTCATGTCGCCACCGATCGCTCGGCTGTGGTCGCAGCTTTGCAAGACATCACCGCCCGCTTGTTGCGTCGCGGCGTGTTCGAAGTCAGCGGCGTGGAATGCCGCCCACTCGAATTGGAAAGTTATTTCTACCGCACCGGTCTTTTCGAAGACGCCTATGTGCACGAAAACGAACGCCAGCGCAACCATTTCGGCGAACTCTATGTGCATCGCATCGGGCCGTTGGCCTCGTCGCACTACAAGATGGACAACCGCGTGTGCGTCGGGCTCAGTTTGTCGGACAGCACCGATTTCTATTACAGCGCCTTGATTCGCAGTGCCCGCTTCTCCGACGGGAGCGAAGTGTTCGGGCCGAACAACGTGCTCACGGCGTGGGCACGTCGCATCAACGAGCAGACGCACACCTTGTCACCCGCCGTGCTGGACCACCTGCGTCCCGGCGGACATGATCTCGTACCCCTGTTTCCGCTCATGGAAGCGAAGGCGGCGTTGCATTTCATTCCGGCTTCCGAAGCCGACGACGACACCACGGCTCCGCTCATCTTCTCGCGTCGAGAGGGACTGGGCGACAAAGATCCGGACTATCGCGATCTGCCGTTGCGCGGGGTGGTCGGTCCGCTGCATGCCGACCGGAAATATAAGGACAAAACCACACTTTTGCGTGATTATCTCGAAGCGCATGCCCTCACCGGCGAAGCGGCTTGCGCGGCGGCCCGCAGTTTGGCGGGCAGTGTCCCGTCGTGGGTCAAATCGCTTTGACCGGGCGTATGGATCGCCACCGTGAATCTCCGCCGGGTTCCCGCCGCGCGCGCCGGATTTGGATTTTCGACCCGGTGCAGACCGCATGGATGTTGCGTTGCCCCACCCGGCAGTGGTTCGGCCTCTCGTGTCCCCTCTGCGGGACGCAGCGCGCTGTTCATGCTGCACTGCACGGGCAGTGGCAATTGGCCTGGACCTACAATCGCTTGCTGCCGCCGGTCTTGGTCTGGTGCGCACTCGTTTGGTGCGCGCAATATCACGCCGCCACACGTCGTTGGCACGAGCGGTTCACTTCTCTGCGCGCCTGGATCGTCTATGCCGTTTTGCTGCTCGTGTGGTTTGTTGTGCGCAATCTTTTCGGTTGTTGACGCACGGCCCGACGAAGCACGCACCATTATATTTTTTACCCCGCCCACTGCACATCGGTGTTACAGTGGGCGGGGTAATTGTTATGCATTGAGCGGCGTGTCAGACGTAGAGATCGTCACGTCCGAAACGCACGAATTGCTCTTCATTCGCATGCTCCTCTCCGTCCTGCCAGAGCAGACGGTAGGTGATCACTTGTGCGATGTAGAGAATCGTCAGGGTGAAGAAATAGCCCACGCAGCAAACCACCAAACCGGCTCCGGCGATGAGGCCGGTCACGATGCCCAAGCCCAGGAGCGGCCAGAAGTGGTCTGCAGTCTTGTCCCACGAAGCACGCAGTGCTTCGCCGATGCCGGCTTCGGGATGATCGATCAAATAGATCGGGGCGAATACCCAACGCACGGCGAAAAAGATACCCGGAGCAATGAGAAAAATCAATCCAACGTAAATCGCAAGCCCGTAAACAAATTGACAGCCCACCACTTTCAGGTAAACGATAGGCGACAGTCCATGATCGAAGCGGTAGCGTCCGCCGTTGTTGCGAAGAATCTCAAGAATAGAAGCAAAGATGCTCACGCCAACCACACTGTTGATGATGAGTTGTAAGAACGAGGAGGCGAGAATTTGGCTGATGACAGCGAGCTGAAACAGGTCCTCATGTTGAGAAACTCCAACACCTGGAATGTTTGAAATGATTCCACAGAATACTCCGGCAGCGAACAACATCGCCGCCATGGGGAGTCCATACTTCTTTGCGAATTCAAAGGCCTTGCCAATAATGTCGCCGATACTAATGATTATCATGAAATGGTTGAATAGGTTTGCCTGCAAATGTACGTATTTATAAAAAACAATCGCTCCGACAGCCGATATTTTTTTGGCGTTCGGAGCAAAAAAAAGGAAGCTCGTCAGAACTTCTTCATCTGGGTGTCCGGAGACACGTTGCTAAAAGGTAGGCCGCAGCCCGTTCTCGACTTCCCCATTTGGGAAGTGAGAGGTCGATGTGTGTCGGCCGGTTTACTGCTGTGCTTTGAGTGCACGGAGTTGGTTGTAGAGCGATTGGCACATCACGCCGTTGCCCATCGAACGATATCGAGCAATGCGATACTTCAGTTCGTCGATCATAGTTTTTTGCTTAGTCATATTGTTGAGTTTTAGTTGAACATAGAGGCGCTTCGCACCTCGTTGAAGTTGGTTACGTCCGCGAGACGTAGGGAACTGTAGTTTATCTCTCTATGTCTTTTAGTAGTCCCTTTGTCTCGTTTTCGTAGTGCAAAGGTAGAGTCGTAAGCGACGAAAAACAAGAAAAAAGCAGAGAAAATGCACTTTCGGCGATGCGTTGGGGCGGCTTTGAAAATCGGAGTTGACAAGCTTTCGAGTCTGGTGCAATGAATCGGTGCATCCCCATCCGGAGCGCTGTGCTGACAGGGTGGAAAGGATCGAAAAAATCAAGCGTTTTGGGTTGTCATCTCGAGTTGTCAAACTTATTTTAAAGCCTTTCCTCTCTTCTCTCGAGAACGAGTGCGCAGCCCTAAGTGCGGTGAAGGTTCGGCGCGATAGAAAATCACGCTATATAGGATCGCGCGCGCATGCGCGCACATCCTGTTGTTTGTTTTTTTGCCTTCACCTCTTCACCTCTGTGCCGTAAGATGATGTGCAACAGGGAATTAAGTGTGAAGACTTTGCTAATTTGCCTTCACCTTTTGGGTGAACAGTTGTCGGGTATCTCGGATGGCTCGAAAAAGGTGGGTGAAGAACGTGAACTTGGTGTCCGCGTGGGTGAAGGCGGTGAAGATGCAAAAGCCTTCACCCTTAGGTGCCTGCCTGTCAGGAGAATAGGGTAGGGTGGTGAAGGGTGAAGGTCTTCTCCCGAAATCGACTGACGTGCGCGTACGTACGCGCGCGTGAAAGAGGGCGAGTTCAGACTGAAAACGCCCAATGATTTTTCAAAAGTCGGCCGGTGTTTTGTGCTTTCTCCCGAAAGCGAAGAAAGGTAAGGAGGAGCAACGAGAAAGAGGGCGACGGAAGGGAGAAAACGCGCACGAGGTTTTCTGTCGGTGCACGACAATCGGGATGTCCATGCCGAATGCTTTCGCAGCTTCCCCGAGCATGCACAAAAAATCCCTTTCGATGTGCACCGAAAGGGAAATCCGCAAGAAAAGTGCGCCTGATAGGACTCGAACCTACACGTCTCGCGACACCAGATCCTAAGTCTGGCGCGTCTACCAATTTCGCCACAAGCGCTTTTCTTCTGCAAAAATACATCATGTGCCACGATCGCCAAAGAAAAGGGCGCACTTTTTTTGTTCAGTGGTGCCGAATTGGTATTTTTGCAAATCAAACGCTTTGAAGATATGAACTTTGTCCTTTCCTCTCATCTTGCAGCACATCGCCTTGCCTCGCCCCGTCTCAACAGCGGCGGATGGTGGACGGTTTTGCTATGTGCCCTGCTCTGTGCACTCCCGCTCAGTGCCCGGAATAAGATTGCGGATGCGATGGAATCGGGCAAAATGGAAGTTTTGCTGTCGAAAACCGCAGCTTGGACGAGTACGCCCGTTGGGCTGATGGCCGACCCGGCAGTGCCGACGGCCCAGCCTGCGATGGTGGTCATCGCTGCCGACGGCAAAGAAACCGAAGAAACGGGATATGACGGGAGCGCGCCGCTACGGGTTCGTTTCGAAGCCCGTGCCACCGACTACGGTACGCGCACACCCCTCTACGAATGGCAGTTTCACCGCGAGGGGAGTTCCACACCCTTCCTCGTGCGCTACGACGCCAACACCGGTTACGAATTCACCGAGAGCGGCACGTTCACCGTCCGGCTGTTGGTCTCGTTTGTCGAGAACGGCGACACGGTGACCTACACGCAGAACGATGCTTTCCGCATAGCCATCTCCGAAAGTAAACTCGAATTTCCCAATGCTTTCACTCCCAACGGCGACGGGATCAACGACGTGTTCAAAGCCAAGGAGGGCTACAAAAGCATTGTGCGCTTCCGCGCATTGATTTTCAACCGCTGGGGGCGCAAAGTCTATGAATGGAGCGATCCGGCCGGCGGTTGGGACGGCCGCATCGGATCGGCCGAAGCGCCCGACGGAGCCTATTACCTCAATGTTGAGGCGCGAGGTGCCGACGGCCGCAACTACCACATCAAAAAAACGATCAACCTCCTGCGCCGCTTCGACGAACAGCAGTCCGGCGGCACGCATTGATGGGACGGACAACATGACAGCACAAGACAAGACTTTTCAACACGGTAAAATTGAGGTGCTCGGTGCCCGCGTGCACAACCTCAAGAATATCGATGTAGACATTCCGCGGCATGCGCTCACGGTGATCACCGGACTGAGCGGGAGCGGAAAGTCGTCGTTGGCCTTCGACACCATCTATGCCGAAGGTCAGCGCCGATACATCGAGACCTTTTCGGCCTATGCGCGTAATTTTCTCGACAACCTCGAACGTCCCGACGTGGACAAGATCAGCGGGCTCTCGCCCGTGATCAGCATTGAGCAAAAGACCACCAACAAAAATCCCCGTTCCACCGTCGGCACGGTCACCGAAATCTACGACTTCCTCCGCCTGCTCTATGCCAGAGCCGGCGAAGCCTATTCTTATGCCAGCGGTGAGAAAATGGTGAAATATACCGAGGAGCAAATCATAGAATTGCTGCTCAGTCACTATGCCGACCACCGTGTCTACCTGTTGGCTCCCCTGGTGCAGCAGCGCAAGGGACACTACAAGGAGCTTTTTGAGAGTGTGCGCAAAAAAGGCTTCATCAATGTGCGAGTAGACGGCGAATTGCGCTCACTGGAAACCGGGATGCGCGTGGACCGCTACAAGAACCACGACATCGAATTGGTGATCGACAAACTCAAGGTGCAGGCCAAGGACGAAGAGCGCCTCAAAAAGAGCGTGCAACAAGCCCTTTCGCAGGGCGACGGCCTGATGCTTGTGCTCGATGCCGACGATGAAACCGTGCGTTATTACTCCAAACGACTCATGTGTCCCGTGACGGGACTGGCCTATCGCGAACCGGCGCCACACAATTTCTCGTTCAACTCCTCGCAAGGGGCTTGTCCCAAGTGCAAAGGGCTGGGCGTGGTCAATGTGATCGACCGTGAGAAAGTATGTCCCGATCCGAAACTCAGCATCAAGAAAGGTGCGCTCGTTCCACTCGGGAAATACACGAAAACCCTGATCTTTTGGGAAATCGAAACCGTGCTCGAACAATATGGTTTCACGCTCGACACGCCTGTGGCCGATTTGTCGGACGAAGCACTCGACGCCGTGTTCAACGGAACGCCCGAGTTGCTGCGCATTCCCGCAGCACGCATGGGGCGAACCGACGATTATTACGCCGATTTCGGCGGCGTGGTGAAATACATTCGCCAAATGGCCGATGCCGAGATGACAGCCGCTTCGCAGCGATGGGCCGAACAATTCAACACCACGGCTTGCTGTCCGGCATGCCACGGCGCACGACTCAATCGCGAGGCGCTTTCCTATAAATTCGGCGATAAGAACATTGCCCAGTTGGCGGCGATGGATGTGGCCGAACTGAAGGAATGGCTCGATGGAATCGGCGATAAACTCACCGGCAAGCAACAAACCATCGCCACGGAGATATTGAAAGAGATCCGTTCGCGCCTTTCGTTCCTCCTCGATGTGGGCCTCGATTACCTCTCGCTCGACCGCACAGCCATGACGCTTTCGGGCGGTGAGAGCCAACGCATACGATTGGCCACCCAAATCGGTTCGCAGCTGGTGAATGTGCTCTATATTCTCGACGAACCCTCGATCGGTCTTCACCAGCGAGACAATGTGCGACTGATCCACTCGCTCGAACAGTTGCGCGATACCGGCAACACGGTGATCGTGGTGGAACACGACAAGGACATGATGCTGGCCGCCGACTACGTGGTGGACATCGGTCCCCGCGCCGGTCGCAAAGGCGGCGAAGTGGTGTTTCAGGGCACACCGGCCGAGATGCTCAAAAGCAAAACCCTCACGGCAGAATACCTCAATGGGAAGCGGCGCATAGCCGTTCCCACCGTGCGCCGCGAAGGCAACGGAAAGGTGCTGCGCATCGTGGGGGCGAAAGGCAACAACCTGAAAAACGTCACGGTCGATTTCCCACTGGGAACGCTCATCGGCGTGACGGGCGTTTCGGGATCGGGCAAATCGACTCTTATCAACGATACCCTTTATCCCATCCTTTCGCAACACGTCTACCATTCGCTGCGAGAACCGCTGGCGTATGAGCGTGTGGAGGGACTGGAACATATTGACAAGGTGGTGGCCGTCGATCAAAGTCCGCTCGGTCGCACGCCGCGTTCGAATCCGGCCACATACACCGGTGTTTTCGACGACATACGGCAGCTCTTTGTCAACCTGCCCGAATCGAAAATGCGCGCTTACAAGCCCGGTCGCTTCTCATTCAATGTGCGTGGCGGTCGCTGCGAAACCTGCAAAGGCAGTGGCTACAAAACCATCGAGATGAATTTCTTGCCCGATGTGTATGTGCCTTGCGAAACCTGCCACGGCAAACGCTACAACCGCGAGACACTCGAGGTGCGCTTCAAAGGGAAGAGCATCGCCGACGTACTGGACATGACGATCAACCGCGCGGTGGAGTTTTTTGAAAACGTGCCCAATATCTTGCACAAAATCAAAGTGTTGCAGGAAGTGGGACTCGGTTATTTGAAACTCGGCCAATCGTGCACCACACTCTCGGGCGGCGAAAGCCAGCGAGTGAAGTTGGCCACAGAACTCTCCAAGCGTGACACCGGCAGCACGGTGTATATTCTCGACGAACCCACCACGGGGTTGCATTTCGAGGACATTCGTGCACTCATCGACGTGCTCAATCGCTTGGTGGAGAAGGGAAACACCGTAATTGTCATCGAACACAACCTCGACGTGATCAAGGTGGCCGACTATCTCATCGATATGGGGCCGGAAGGTGGTCGCGGCGGCGGTACGGTGGTGGCAGCCGGCACACCCGAACAAGTGGTGGCGGCCGGAAAGGGCGACACGGCACGTTTTCTCAAAGACGAACTCGAGTAAGCCCATACTACTTTTCCCGGCTTCGCCGGAAGTGAGCGGACGGAAGAGGCGCTTCCGCCGATTTCCTGCCTATTTTCTCGGCGAAGAACGTAGAATCCTCGATTTCATCGAATGATTCCGCACGCTGAGACGGACTTCGCTTATCTCCTCCCCCTCTTTCCCTACGAAATAAAAATCTCCCATTCATTAACCCCTAAATTCTTTCCCATGTTCGAAGGACAACCCAAAGGGCTATTTGCTCTGGCTCTCGCCAACACCGGCGAGCGATTCGGCTACTACACGATGTTGGCCGTTTTCGTGCTGTTCCTCCAGGATAACTTTGGATGGAGTGCCGCTCTCGCCGGGTCGTACTATTCCACATTCCTGATGTTCGTTTATTTCCTCCCCTTCATCGGAGGTATTCTCGCCGATAAATTCGGTTACGGTCGCATGGTGACGATCGGCATCTCGATCATGTTCCTGGGCTACCTTTTGTTGTCCTTCCCCTTGGGCAACGGTACACCGGCTGTGATCGCCATCATCGGTGCGCTGGCACTGATTTGTATGGGAACGGGACTTTTCAAAGGAAATCTCCAAGTCATGGTGGGCGACCTGTACAAAAGTCCGGAATTGGCCGGTAAACGCGACGCGGCCTTCTCCATTTTCTACATGGCCATCAATATCGGTGCACTCTTCGCTCCGAGCGCAGCTGTGAAAATCATGGAGTACGCCCAAAATATCGGTTTCTCCAAGGCCGACAGCTACCACTTCGCTTTTGCAGTGGCCTGTGTTTCGCTGATCATCTCGATGCTCATCTATTTTGCATCGCGCTCCACCTTCCGTCACGTCGAAGGAAAGCAAGAAAAAGCCGATTCCACCGAAGAAAACAAGGCAAAAGAAGAAACTGTGGAACTTTCGCCGGCCGACACGCGGGCTCGCATCGTTGCGCTCTGCCTCGTTTTCGCCGTGGTTATCTTCTTCTGGATGGCATTCCACCAAAACGGGCTTACCTTGACCTATTTCGCTGCTGAGTTCACGCAGAAGACGTCGACCGGTATCCCCTCGATGCTTTTCGATGTGCGCACTTTGCTCCTTTGCATCGTGTCGATTTATGCGGCTTTCGCTGTGGTGCAGAGCAAAACCACGCAAGGTCGTGTCATTGCCACCGCGGTGGTGCTCGTTTGTGCCGCTTTGCTGATCGTCCTTGGACTGAACGTTCCGGCCGAAACAAAGGTGGCAGCTCCCATCTTCCAGCAATTCAATCCTTGTTTCGTTGTGGGACTCACCCCGATCAGTGTGGCGCTCTTCGGCTGGTTGGCCGCTCGCGGCAAAGAACCTTCTGCACCGCGTAAAATTGCCTATGGTATGATCGTGGCTGCGATTGGTTTCGGTGTGATGATCGTTGCTTCTCTCGGCATCAAGCCGTTGGAAGAACAAGTGACGGAGAAATTCAATATCGATGAGGCGACGAAAGAGAAAACCGCGAATATCGACAAGGAAGCGCAGAAACTGATTGATGATCGTACGGCTCGTTTCAACGAAAACAAGGAGAAAATCCAGGCTGAATTGAACAAGCGCCAAAAGCAAGTGGATGAAACTGCCGCGGCTCAGTTGAAAGAGGTGACGGATCCCAAAGAGAAGAGTGAGATTACCAAAAGCGTGACCATACTCAAAGCCAACAACAGCTGCCAGTATGATCAGATTACCGAAATCGCTCGTTTGGGTTATGAGAACGAGGTGAACGGTATCAAATCGGCCGCTGCACAACAAAAGATTCAGGCGCAAACCGTCGGAAAGATGGCCAAAGCCGAAGTGGAGGCTAAGATCGAAAGCGGCGGTCTCCTCGTTTCGCCCGGTTGGTTGATCCTCACTTATCTTGTCCTCACGTTCGCCGAGTTGCTGCTCTCGCCGATGGGCATTTCGTTCGTCTCGAAGGTCGCTCCTCCCAAGTACAAAGGAATGATGATGGGCGGTTGGTTCGTAGCCACGGCCGTCGGCAACTTCCTCACGGTCATTCCTGCACTGCTCTGGTGTAAAGTGCCCCTCTATGTGGTGTGGACCACGCTGGCCGTGTTGTGTCTCCTCTCGTTCATCTTCATCTTCTCGCAGATGAAACGTCTCGAAAAAGTGGGTTAACCCCTTTTCCTATCTACAAGAAAAAGCCATCGCAAATCCTGCGATGGCTTTTTCGTTGTTTACCATTGAAATCCAACTCCCAATTCGGTGAAATCGGCCTTTAATCGGTGCGCTTTGATACCAAACTGCACCGACATGCCCTTCCATCGGGGAGGGTTCCAGCGTACCCCCACTCGTTCGTAGTAAGGCGTTTCGTCGAAAGATTGCATTTTCCCGGTGTGTCTCCACAGGTACATGCCCAAATGCACATAAGCACTGAAATCACCGTAGTACGCCTCGTGTTTCAGCGCAATCCCTCCCGACCAGCAACTGTATTTCGCCGTAGAACCTTCGGGCACTTCTCGGTTTTGCAGTGTTCGCACGTAAGGGGTGTAGAAAAGATCGGCCCCCAGGCCCGTCGCCCATCTTCGGGCATAGCGATACATACGGTCCAATTGCAGATTGGCCACCGCATAGCGTTTGAAATCACCAGTTCGGTATTCAGCATCGGACGGGGGCGTGGCATACTGCGTGCGCAACCAATCCTCGATCAGTGTGCGCACGCCGACACTGGCACCGATCCGCCAAAAAGCCCCCTTGACGAAGGACGCTTTTGGCACGTTGACTTGAGGAACCCCGGTTTCATCGAGATCGTATTGCAGACTGAGCGTCGGCAGCACCGCGTTCAACCCTTTGTTCGGTCGGTAAGTCGCCCCGTTGCTCACGTGTCTGAACGCCAAATCACCGCGCAAACTCCAATGCTTGTCCAATCGCCTCGCCGCGTAAAGCGAAGCTCCAAAATGAATGAGCCAATGTCCGCCCGTGAGTTCATTGTCTATATTGTGTTCTTTCGCATACGGCCGGGTGCAAAACGCCAAACCCTCCTCCAAAGCATAGCCCATTTGCCATTTCCCCGTGCGGAACAGCGGGCGGCTGAACGATCCCACCAATGAAAAGACCGCACCCGGCGAGGAACTGTAGTCCACCGGAACGGCCATGCCCCAATCGGGCGAAGGCGTTTTGCGCATCTTCACTCCGGCATAGTCCATCATTTGCAGTGTCACACCCCATTCCGGGTAGTTATAGTCCGCTGCATATCCGTCCGGCGCGAAGAGGGTACGTCGTCTCCAACCCCAATGCAACCCCCGACTCGCCGCACTTTCCATCCATGCCCGCTGATAACGATCCATGGTCAACACCTGTCCCACAGAAATTCCCCCTTCCACCGTTGTCGGACGGAAAAATGTCGATTTCACCGAGTCCGGTTCGGTCGAGGGGTGCGCTGCTGGCAGCGATAGGGGAGCGATCGCCACAACACACGCACACGTCATCGCCATCCATCGGGAGGGAGACGCTGCGGAAACGAAAGGAAAGGAGATAAGACTGAGCATGTGCGCAAAGATAACCAATTTGTCACGACCGCTTTCTCCATCGCTCGAAAAAACGTAACTTTGTCTCCATGAACATGCGTCTTTTCCTTTCCTTTTTCCTCCTCCCGCTGAGTCTCTTCGCGCAGTCCGGCGCCGAACGCCTCACGCCGTTGGAACGTTCGTTGGAACAGCGCGGTTTGATCGACGTGCGCACGGCAGTTCCCGGTGTGTACGTCAGTTTGATGTATGCGCGTCCCGACAATTTTGTCGGTCGCGTGCTCTACACCGACCTGCATCACGCCTATTTGCTGCCCGAAACCGCTCGTGCTCTGCGCAAAGCACAAAACGCATTGCAACGGAAATATCCCGACTACGCCCTCAAAGTGTACGATGCCACACGCCCCATGCGCATACAACAGCGCATGTGGAATGTTGTCGCGCACACGTCCAAAAACATCTACGTCAGTAATCCCGCCCACGGAGGCGGGCTGCACAACTACGGTCTGGCCGTCGATCTCACCCTCTGCTGGGCGCGCGACGTTCGCGACCGCGCCGGTCGTTTGCTCCATGCCGCAGGTGACACCACCGGGCTTTCGATGGGAACCCCCATTGACTATCTCGGTCCCGCAGCCCATGTTCGTGATGAAGCGCGTTGGTTGCGTCGAGGCGTGTTGCGACCCGAACATGTTCGTCTGCGCCGTGTGTTGCGCGAAGCCATGTCAGCCGGCGGCTTTCGCGTCCTTCCCACCGAATGGTGGCATTTCAATTTCAAAACCCGCGCACAAGCTCGCGCACACTATACGCCCATCCCCTAAATGAACGATTGCGCCGAATACTACGAATTCATCGAAGCCCATGCCGAGGAACGTGTCGAAGATCTCGCGCTGCGTCTCAACGCCTTCTCCCCCGAAGCGCGCACTTTCATCTTGCGTCAAATTGAAGGACGCCAACGGCTTCGTGCGAAGGTCCCTTCGTGGTGCGCCGTACCGCGATTGCATTTTCCGCCGCGTCTCTCCCTCGAGCAGTGCAGCGGCGAAGTCACAGCACGCTACAAAGCCACTTTGATACAAGGTTGGGTCGAAAAGCTCGACCATCCCGTTTTGGTCGATCTCACCGGCGGAATGGGCGTAGACTTCTCTTTCATGGCTGCACATTGCGCCGAAGCCGTTTATGTGGAACGCAATGCCGAATTGGTCGAACTGGCCGCCCACAACTTCCCTTTGCTCGGGTTGACGCAGGCGCGCACGGTCTGTTCCGAAGCCTCTACTTTCCTCGACACACTCTCTTTCGCCGATATTCTCTTCCTCGATCCCGCACGTCGCGATGAAATCGGACGAAAAGTAGTTCGCATCGAAGCCTGCGAGCCCGATGTCTGCGCCCTTTCCGCGTCGCTGCGCAGCCGTTGTCGCCATCTCCTGATCAAGCTCTCCCCCATGCTCGATGTGCGCGATGCCCTCGATCGTTTGCCCGGGATCGAAGCCGTTCACATTGTGGCCGTCGACGGAGAATGCAAAGAAGTCCTCTTGTGTTGTCGTGGTTTGCAGCACGACACGACGGCGACCCTCGATCCGATGGAGGTCCCCATCACGTGCGTCGATCTGTCGAGCACCGGTCGCCGTCCGCCCGTCGCCTTCTCGTTCACCTTTTCGGCCGAAAGCACCGCACCGCTTCGACTCGCAGAGAATTTGTCGGGCTGGCTCTACGAACCCAATGCCGCTGTGCTGAAAGCCGGTGCCTATCGCACCCTATCGCAGCAGTTTGATGTCGCGGCACTCCATCCCAATACGCACCTTTATGTCGGAACGTCGGCGCAACCGCGCTTAGATTTCCCCGGTCGCGTCTTTCGCCTGACTGATGTAGTCGGTTTTTCCAAATCGGAACTCCGCCGCTTGTCCGCTCTCCGACAAGTCAATTTGACCGTACGCAACTTCCCCTCCACCGTGGCTGAATTGCGCAAACGATTTAAATGGAGCGAAGGAGGCGAACACTACCTGTTTGCCTGCACACTGTCCGACGAGAAAAAAGCGATGCTGGTCTGCGAGAAAGTAAAATAAATGAGTAGCTAATGCATTGATACACAGGGACGACTGAAAAAAGTTTGCGATGAGATGTAACTTTTCCCCATGGTTGTCCGTCTTTCCTATAGAGGCATGAATGAAATAGATTTCCAACACGATCTGCTTCCCCTGAAGAACAAGCTTTATCGGGTAGCATTGCGCATCACGCTCGACAGCCTCGAAGCCGAGGATGTGGTCGAAGACACACTGGTGCGTGTGTGGGAACGTCGTAAGGACGTTCCGCGCACCGTCAATTTGGAAAGCTACTGTTTGACCATCTGTCGCCACCTGGCCATCGATCGTTCCGAGAAAAAGGACGCCGGCCATCTTCCACTGGACGCCGCGCCCCCCGAGATCGCTCTCGACACCGCGCATCCCGACGAGGAGCTCGAACAACAAGAACGCGTGTTGTGGGTGAAGCGTGTGCTCAACACCCTCCCCGAGAAACAGCGCACCGCATTGCAATTGCGCGAAATCGACGGTCGTTCCTACGAAGAGGTGGCAGAAGTGATGCAAATCACCGCAGCCGATGTGAAAGTCACCTTGCATCGAGCACGCAAAGCACTCAAAGCCGCACTCGAAGCCGATCTGCATCGATTCTGAGCGGTCGCCTGCCTCCCATTCACTCTCATTGCATTCTCTCATATGGACTACGTATACATCGAACAGCTGATCGATCGCTACTTTGAAGCAGCGACCACGATCGAAGAAGAGCGCATCTTGCGTGCCTTCTTCTCTCAAAGAGACGTTCCGCAGCATTTGCGGCGCTATGCTCCCATCTTCTTGATGGAAGCCGGTGAAATCGCCGAAAAACCGCGTCTCGATGAGCACTTCGACCGTAAAATTATGGCTCGCCTCGAAGCTGAGGGGCTGGCTCCCGAAGTCCATGTGACTGCAGTGAAGATGACTTTTGCCGATCGCATTCGCCCGTTGTGGCGTGCCGCGGCGGCAGTGGCCATTGTCGTACTGGTGGGCACCGCAGCGTTTGAAGCCACGGATCGCTCGAACAACGCGCCTGTGGGCGTGGCACTCGAACATCAGCACAGAGCGGATTCAGCACAGCTCGAAACCACACCCTACCGACAATTGCAGAATGGAATGAAGATGGCCGTGACCATCGATTCGGCACAAAACAACGTGCACGACTGAGGAAGACAAAACAATACATTGCTCTCTATTAAAACACCCCGCCGATCTCCTCGGTTTCAGTTCTCTCTCTTCCCCCTTTTGTCCACCCGGACAAACGAACACATCGGAAAGTGACTTGCTCATTTTCCGATGTGTCGTTTTCCCCCCCCCCGATTGTGTTTCCGTCCCTCCCAATGTATCGTGTGAGGAAGGGTTCCGTTTTTTTTGTGTGTTTACTTTTTGTTTTTATCTTTGCCCTCACACCCGATGAGTCCGGTAGGTTCCATGCGCTGTCAAGCTGAGCGCCTGCACGGATTGCGATGGGTTCGCAGCAAAATCGGTTTCAGCAGCAAACCGCAGTTAGATACCATCCCCCCTTCATCCCACATTTCACCTTATGAAAACGCTTTCTCAAATCGTGCTGGTCATGGCCATCTGCACCCCGGCGACCGCAGCGAAGCAACCTGCTGTCACGGCATCTCCCGCGCAAACGACAACCCAAATCCAAGCTTGGCCCATGGCGTGGGGAACCCCTTGGGATTTCCTGTCCGAGCGGAGACTGACTTCCAAGGAAGTGGCCAACCTCAGCGAGCGCGAAATTTGGATTTGGAAGAATGCCCTCTATGCTCGCAAGGGCTACATCTTCAAGAATCCGGTATTGCTGAAATTCTTTCTCAAATACGATTGGTACGTACCCCGTCACAAGTCTATTCCCAAAAGCGCCTTTTCGAGCATAGAAGCCTTTAATGTCTCGCTGTTGCATCAATTTGAGCAATAACAGCTCCCTCCATTCTTTTCATCCCGCGCAATATGATAAAAAGCTGCATCGCGGTCTCCTTCGCCCTGGCGCTCAGTGCCTATCTCGGTGTGAACCTCTGCAAGCAAGCTGCCGCCCAACCATTCCCCGAGAGTGAACAAACACCCCACGTCGGAGGCAATAACTCCACCGGGCAGATACCTCGTTATGCAAAGATCCTGATGGATTGCTATCCCGACTACGTCAAAGGATACAAGGACAATTACCTGATCATGAGCGACGGGAGCAAAATACTTTACGATGACGGGCAGCAGAAGACCCCGATCGAACGGTTGGACCACGCTGACATTGAGGACATGTTCTATTTCACGTACCGAAGAGAGCGCCCAACCGGCATCCGAAACGACGCCGGTCGCTGCCGCAACGAGCGTCTCTTCAAATACATGTACGGTTCCACACCGGCCGAAGTGCGCAAGCATCTCGTCAAAGTTCCCTGGAATGGCAGCTATGTGCTCTTTTCGAAGGTGAACGGTGCCGCAGCGGCTTTGGCTGCGGTGGATCGCGAATTGCAACAGCACCCCGAGCTCAAAAAATACTTGGTTTCATCGGGCACTTTCAATTGGCGCTACATCCGAGGCACCAAGCGGCTCAGCTCACATGCCTTCGCCACCGCCATCGACATCGGTGTGGCCAAGTATGCGGACTATTGGAAAAACGCCGGAAAGGACGAAGCCAGCACGCAGCTGGTTTACCGCAACCGCATGCCACTCGAGCTGGCGAAGATTTTCGAGAAGCATGGTTTCATCTGGGGAGGGTATTGGTATCATTACGACACCATGCATTTCGAATACCACCCGGAGATCATTGCTGCCAACCCGTGAAACATCATGACCTGATCCTTTTCAGTGGCCGGAACTCTCGAGTTACCATTTCGGTATATGCAAACGGTTTATTTGCGTTTCTCGCGTGCGCGTGCATACGCGCGTGTCAGCCGTTTTGCGTAAAAAGCCTTCACCCTTCACCGAGTGGTCGTAAGGTAGTGATTATGAGTTGGTTTAGTGTGAAGACTTTGCTCAAAACAAGCCTTCACCTTGCCTTCACCGGTGTGCTTATTATCCGTAATGAGATTGCGAAATATGCATCGGTGAACTTTCCGGTTTTCAAAAGCCTTCACCCGTAAATGTCTGCCACTTAGTGGGTTGTAATCGTCGGTGAAGGGTGAAGAACGTTTTCTGAAATCGACTGACGCGCGCGTATAGGGCAATCGTTCTCCTCCATTCCTGTTCATCGCCTCCTCGTGTTTCACGGGGAGGCGGTGCTGTTCGTATTTGTATAGCGCAGCTGCTCGAGAAAGTGGGGAAGAGAGGGAAGAAAGTAGCGGTGTTTTCGGGAAAAGATGGAGGCGAGGGTTGAAAAAAATAGGTCAGTTCGACTTTTTTGGGGAAGATTATTTGGTGGGCCTTGTTTTTTTTTTAGCTTTGCGCGCAAAAGCCATGAAACCGTGAGAAATCTATTGTTAGCATTGTGGTGGTTGCCGTTCAGCATGTGCGCACAAGTGTTCGATGCCGGGCGCCCACAACTCACTTGGAGCGATTTTGTCGAAGAATATCTCACGATGCTCGACGACGAAAGCGAAGAAGCCAATGTATTGACCCTTCGCGGCTATACCGTGCTCGATGAAATCGAGCCTTTTCTCGAAAATCCGCTGAATTTGAACACCGCCACAGCCGAAGATCTCCGTGCGCTGGGGCTGCTCGACGAGGCACAGATCGATTCGCTGCTGCGTTATCGCAGTCGACTGCGTGCCTTTGCTTCGCCGGGCGAATTGATGGGTGTGCGCGGTTTAGACTATCGCCGCCGACGTTGGCTTTCGCTCTTCACTTACGTAGGTGACACCCTTGTTACTTCGCTGAATTGGCGCAAAAGGTGGTTTTCCGGCCGTCACAGCCTCGAAATGCGCTCGGAGCTACCCCTGTGCCGTCGCAAAGGTTTTAGGCCGTCAGATCGCGAGGAATTGCTTCGCAAGCGATCGCAGTTCTTTCTCGGCCCCAATCTCGGCACTGCACTGCGCTATCGCTATGCGGCCCGCCGCGAACTGCAGTGGGGGCTCTCGCTCGAGAACGACGTGGGCGAACCCTTCGCGGCGCATGGCAACCGGCCTTTCGATCATGTCGGTGGGTTCGCGACCTATCGAGCGCGTTCCGGCCGGTGGAGTGGACTGGTGGGCGACTATGCTTTGGCCGTCGGCGAGGGACTCTTGTTCGGTCATGCCTTTTTCATCCACCCCCTCTTGGAATTGGAGCGCACTGCACCACGACAAAGCCGATTTTTGCCTAATTCACCGTCCAATGAGACGCAATTTTTGCGCGGAGCGGTGGTGAGTGGCGGATGGGGCGCATGGCGTTTCACCGGTTTTGCCTCCCACGCACTGTGGGATGCGCGCTTGCGCGGTGATTCCGCCCTGACGCTATATCACGTCGGCCTGCATCGTTCGCTCGATGAGCGCGCCCATCGTCACACCTTGGGCGTGACCACGCTCGGTGCGCGTGCCGAATGGATTTCCGGCCGTTTCACCGCGGGAGCCACGACCTACTTCGCCGGTTTCTCTCCCCCGGTGTTTCCGAGCGAGCGGAATTATGCAGTCGGCTATCTGCGGGGCAATCATGCAGCGGGCGTTTCGCTCGACGGCGGTTACGGCGGTGCAGGACGCGAGGTGCGGGGAGAAGTGGCCGTAGACGGCAGTGGCAATATTTCGGCGGTCGCTTTTGCGCGGTTTCATCGTAGAGACGATTGGCAATCGGTCGTGTCGGCGCGCATACTCGCCCCCGGCTATGTGGCCCCCTATGCTCGCGTGGGCCAAGACGGCAGTCGGGCACAAAATGAGACCGGCGTTTCGCTGGCCCTGCGCTATACCGGCCTGCGCAACAGTGTTTTCCGCGGTTTTATCGATGCTTTTCGTCACCCGCGTCCCACTTTTCGTGCGGCAGCTCCTGCTGTGGGCATGGCGGGCGGGGTGGAGTGGGAGCATCATCGCAGAGCCTGGAGCCGGTTGTTGCGCTATCGTGTGAAGACGAAACAGCAAACCATTGCCGGTTTTGCTCCGCGTTTGGAGTTTTGCACCACGCATCGACTGCGCGCCCGTTGGAGTTACGAAATATCGCGCTGGTCTTGGCAGGCGAGCCTCGATGCGACCGCCTTTCATCGACAGACGCGTCCACAACCCCGATGGGGATTGATGGTGTCTTGTCGTTCGAAAGTCGCGATTTCATCGTCTCTGCAGGCATCGGTGTTCGGTGCTGTTTTCTCCGCCCCCGATTTCTCCGCTCGCTTGTTTGCTTACGAACCCCAGTTGCGCGGGCGCGGAGCTTTCCCCACGTTCTACGGACGGGGCTGTGCGGGGGTACTGCTCCTACAGTGGAAACCCTCAACACATTGGACTTGTGAATGTCGTTATGCGGCGATCTATCGTTCCGATCGGGCCACAGTTGGCAGTGGCATGCAGCGCATAGACGGGCACAGTCAGCAGGATCTGTCATTTCAGTTGCGATATGTCTTCTGAACTGTCGACAGAGAACGATAACTATAGAGTCATCCAACATGAGATAAAACCACCTTATGAAAAAGTGTTCCTTATGAAAAAAGTATTCCTTTCCTGCGCCGCTTTGCTGTTTGCCGGCGGTGTAATGGCTCAAAATGAGAGCAAGTGGCGTGAATTGGCACGTCGCGACTATGAGCATTGTATGACTATGGCCGATTCTTTGGTGCGTGTTTGGCCGCAAATGTCCGACGAGGAGCGTCGTGCGGCCTTGTCTGCGCTTCGCACGAACGGAGAAGCGGTGATTCCCGCCCTCACGAGTGAGCAAATCAGTGCCTTTTTGAACAGCTTGTCGAAAGCCAATCTGCGTTTGTCGAAGCCGCTCGGCGCTTATGCCGACGAACTTGCACATTTGGAAACATCGCTCCTCAATGGTTTGGCGCTTGGCGAACAATCGACCTATGCCACGGAGAAAAATGACCGTAAAGTCCCGGCGAAAGTGAACGGCTGCTTGAAAATTTCGCTGAATGGCCACGATGAAACCGTTGATTTTTCGGATCAAAAGGGCATGTTGGACGTGAAGGCCGATCGAGATGAAGTGTATGATGTGAACCGCCGCACGTGGAGTGCGAAGAGCAAAGGCGGCACGGAAGTGAGCTATGCGACGTATTTCCTGTCGAATGAGCTTGCTGTGCGTCACGGGGGTGCGTTGTATCGTTTGTCTCTCATCGACGGGGCTTGCGACGAACCGCTCCCTTATCTCGGGGTTCACTACTACCACGCGAATGGGCGCGAGTGGTGTATTGTGACGGTCTACAAAGATCAAGCACTGCCGCTCCAAACCTCAATGGGCGATGCGGCGAATGGCAAGAAGCTGCTTGTGAAGGCCGGTTCTGTACTGGTTTTTGAAACGCCCGCGAATAAGAATGTCAAGGGTTAGGTTCGTTTCCTGCGTGACCTTCGCGCCGACAGTGTGATCCAATAAAAACTCCCCCTCAAGTCATCGGACCTGAGGGGGAGTTTGCGTTTTGGACTCGTCAAGTTCCCAGAGAATTTACCAATGGCTACCCTTGACAGAAAATGATTGCGACCGCTTTCTAAGGCCAAATCGCGGCGTCCTAAAAAAAGAGCTACACAAAAAATGCGCAGCTCTTACTTCTTTTAGAGTACAAATGCGTAGCCGAAAACGTCACGCATTGGCACTATTTCAAGTGCAAAAATACAAACAAAATTTTAGTCTGTAAAATCTCAATAGTCTGCCTTCGGCATGGCGAAACAATCTTGGGTGAGAAAAGGAGCTTCGACCTTCAAATCTTGAGTCCTTTCTTCTGGAACTTTTCGGTGATGTCAGTCCGCGTTCCGTCGGCAGCGTAACGATACATGCGCTGGTTGGTGGTCGGACTGCTCAGTGGACCACAGGCTTCGCGCCACGGGCCGAGTTTCACGTAGGTGGGGGCGTTGAGGGCATCGAATCCATCGGGCAGTTCGGTGCGGCCGCTGTACCAACCGGTGTGCAGTTGGGGATGCGTTTCGCGGAGGAGCGAGAGGAGATGGAGCACACGGCTCGGATCGTTGTCGCCGCCCATCAGTGCGGCGCAAGTGATGGTGCGACCATATTGTTCAACCAGCGCGAGCCAGCGTTCTTCGGTGAGCTCCTCGCCGTTGTCGCCCCAAAGATAAGTACTGTGGCACCCCGGGCAGGCACAAGGGCAGCGCGAGAGGTTCACGGCGAGGGTCACTTCGTCGGGGAATTCTTGGAAAACGATGTCGTGGTTGACGTATTTGAGCATGATGGAATCGATGGATTGGACGAATTTTCGTCGGTGGATTCAATATTTCCCCCGACAAGTGGCGCTAACACCGCTTGCCGGGGGAACAATTCGGAAGTGTCGACGGGAGGAGCAATGGCCGCTGGCGGAGATTACACTTTCGCGGGTTTGAGCACGCCATAATATCTGCGTGCGGCTTCTTTCTGGCGGTCGACCGAGAAGTTGGAAACGCGCTTGAGGTAGCCGATGACGCGGGTGAGGTAGTCGACGTTGTGGCTATGGCAGTGCGGGCACTCGGTGAGATAGCGCTTGTCGATGCAACCACATTCGTTGCAAAGCGTGTTGGGGATATTGAACGTGAAGTAGTTGCAGCCTTCCACGGCGGCCACGCGGAGCAGGTGGCGATATTGGGGTTGCGAGAGGTGCTCTTCGAGATTGCAGTGTAGGGCGCTGCCACCGGTGAGGTGGTCGATGTAGCGACGACCGTGAAGACGGAACTTCTCGATGGGATCGGTATTTTTGTTCTCTACGATGTAGAAATACGAGTTGTAGCAGTCGCGCGGCACGTAGTAGCCGTCTTCGCGGTCCCAGCGGGCATGCTTCACACCGACGTTCTCGGCGGGAATCATTTCGCAGTTGAAGAGCAGATCCTTCGAGCGGTACTTCTTGTTGTACGACTCGATGAGCGAGAGAATGCGCTCCACGAAGTTGCAATACTCCTCGTTGTCGCTGATGGTGATGCCGAGACTTTCGGCCGCTTCGACCATGCCGTTGACGCCGATGGTGAGATACTGGCGTTTGATGTTGATGTAGCCGGCATCGAAGAGGGGCAGGAGGCCGCGTTTGCGCATCCATTCCAGATTTTCGTTGTAGGCCATCTGGACTTTGTGCATCAAATCGACGATTTCATCGAGATATTCCACGTAGTCGCGACCTTCGCGCGTGGCTTGTTGCACGCAGCGGTTGAGGTTGACGGTGAGGACCGATTTCGAACCGGTCGACACCCCGCCGGCTCCGAGGCTGTAGGAGAATCCGTTGTCTTGGATCTCGTTGCGCAGGCGGCAGCAGCTGGCCAAAGAGTCGGCATTGTCACTCATATAGGTGAAGAAAGAGTGACCTTTGGCATACATCTCAGCGGTGAAATCGGCGTATTCTTGGTCGATGACATCGCCGTCTTTGCACAACAAAGCCATGGTTTCGACCGGGAAGGTGAGCACGCATTTGGTTCTCTCTTGGTTGAACCAGTTCATGAAGCGCTTTTGCAACCAGCTCAGGGGCTCCCAGTGCGGGCGCGATCCGTCGGGGAAGCGGAATTCTCCGAAGAGCGATTCGAAATAGAAGCGGTCGTAGTAGGAAATGTTCCAGAAGACCGATTGGAAATTGCGTGCGCCGGTCGGTTGGTTGATGGAATAGACGATTTGCTCGAAGCAGTCGGTGATCACCTTGTCGATGGTGCGGTGGCGAAGGGAGCTGTCCACGATTTCATCGGCGCGGAGATAATAGTTTTCGCCATATTCTTTCTCAAGGAAGTAGCTCATGTACATGAGAAACTCCACTGTGGCGATGGCGCCGCTGAGCATGGAGCTGACGATGAACACCATATTGATGAATCCACCGCAGAAGGATTTCAGATTGGTGGGTGCTGTGGAATTACCGCCAATGGATTTCGTGCCGTTGAGTAACCACGGGTACATGGTGATGGAGGCACAGTAGTTGGCCAGCGAGGTTTCGTCGTTCTTATAGATATAATGGTGGTCGAGCAGGTAGAGATAGCGGTCGGCGGTCTCTTTGCCATACATTTCTTTGAGCTTGTCGCAGAGCAAACGGCGGTTCAGACGGATAAAATCGCCTTTGGGGATTTCGCCGATGAGGGTGGCGAGGTTTTTGTTCTCGACATTTGCGTTCGCATCGAACTTTGAGCCGGTAGCCGCGTTGTCGGCGTTGCAGTAGTCGATGAGGAAACGGAGCTTTTGTGCCGTTTGTCGATCTTCCGTGTGGCGGTTGCGGTAGACGATAAAGGCTTTTGCCGCGTTGTAATGTTCTTCTTTCATCAGCGCCACTTCCACTTGGTTTTGAATGTTCTCCACGTTCATGCCGTTGCAGAAGTGCAGATGACTCATGATGCGCTCGAGTGCTTCGGCGTCGAGCTGATCGCCCGAAGCCGCACAGGCCTTCATGATGGCATTTTTGATCTTATCGATGCAGAATGGTTCTTCGGAACCGTCGCGCTTCGTGATGATGAAATTTTCGGTGCTCATTGTTTTCTTGTTTGCCTTAAACCTGTCTATGGAGCTGACATGGCGAGAGAAAGGAAAGGGGACATCTCTATGTTGGGGTCGGGAAGCGACCGTGTGGTCGTGCAGCTCTCATTTGTGCCGCGAATATAGGGGGAAAAAACAACAGCGCAAAGAAAAAAAGCAGCGAAAAAAATAGGAAGTTTTCAAGCCCCTAAGAATCAAAGAGTTTGCAGAAAAGGAGAACTTTTCTCTCGTTCTTTATTTCTAAGTTGCTGATTATTAGGGATGTGGTTGTGTAAAATGGATAACTATGCGCGTTTTGCTGTCGTTCGGAAGTGACAAAATGCAATCAAATTGAGTGCAACGAGTGCACGCACCGACCTTTGCAAAGGAGGGAATGAATGTAAGGGGAAAACGGCAATTATTTTCCCGTAAAAAAACGACGAAAACGTTTGAAAATATGAGTGTGTTTTTCCAGGAATCGGATGGAGAAAAGAGACGATGCGACGGTAGCCCCCAATCCCCCGATCCAATGTACTGCGGTGTGTGACGTTTGCAGGGCGAGCACGGCAATCAGCAGAATGAAGAGTTGGAGAAGGCAACGTCTGCGCGTGTCGGTAGCCAAATGAAAACCGAAGTGGTGTCGATAGGTGAACAGGACCACAAGAAAGTAGACCACATGGCAGACGGTGAGTGCCAATCCGGCGCCCGGCATGCCGAGGAGCGGATAGCACAAAGCCATGGCGGCGACGAAGGCCACGGCATAGCTGGATTCGACCAACAAATAGAGTCGGCTGCTCGAGTGAGCCAAACCCAAATAGGCGATGGGGGTGCAGATGGCTTTGAACAAAAGATAGGGGGCCGCGGCTTCGATCATGGATACCGCGGCGGAGAAATCGCACGAATAGAGCATGCGCACCACCGTGGGCGACAAAAGACAAAACAACGGGAGCAGCGGTGCGGTGAGCTGCACGAGTACGTCGATTTGCCGGTTGACGGTCATATTTTGCAAGGTGGTGTCGGCCGTTGCCGCCGATAGCCGTGGAAAATAATCGGCATCCATCGACATAAAGATGAGCCGCGCATAAGTAACGGTGAGGGTAAACGCTGCGGCATAGATACCGACGGTGTCATTGCCGTGGTGCAGGCCCGGCGCATCGCAGTGGAGCAAGATCAAACGCACGAGGTATTCGCCGCCGGCTGCGACGAATCCTGCGACGGCATAAGCCAAACCCAAACGTATCATGCGGCGACCTCGGCGCAAAAAGCGCCAATTCATCGGTGCAATCTCGTAACGAATGCTCCGATGTGCGGCCAACCAGTGCATACCGCAGAGTGCGGCAGCCGAAAGTACCAAGGCCGGCACGATACCTTCGACGCCCCAACTCCAATAGCAGGAGAGTGTGGCGACAAGGGTGGTGACGGCACCGAGCGCCGAAACGGTGGCGAGCTTCTTCAGCCGGTGCAAACCTTTGAGCACTGCCGCTTCTCCACCGCACAGTGTCGAGAAAAAGACCAACGGAGCGAGGAGAACGAAATCGAAAGTGTGACTCCCGTCTCCCCAAAGCAGCCGAGACCAGAGCGGGGCTGCGAAGGCCGTGACCGACAAGCCCAGCAAGGCGGTGAGGAAAACCCACGAGCGCACCAATTTCACGTAGTGGCGAATGGCCACGGTGTTTCTTTCGCTCTCCAATCGGGCGATGTGCGGCACGGCACTGAAGGCCAGACCCATGTTGGTGCCCGATGCAATGAGATCGGTGGTGCGGCTGAAGTTGTCAATTTGCCCCATTCCACCGGTTTTGAGCAACAAAGCGGTGATTTTGTTGCGCACCATCGCCATGAGCGCATAGAATCCCTGCACCCCGCCGAAGAGGCCGGTGTATTTCAGGATGCGCCCGATGGAGGCTTGGTTGCTGTGGTGGGGTTTCATGCGGGGAAGGCGAAGCGCTTGCGGTGAGATCCAAACATGCGAGCAGCCGTCGGCGAGCAGTGCGCATGCGCCGAACGGCTGTTCGGAAGAGAGAAAAAAGAAGGTGCGATTTCATCGGGCTTCCACTGTTGGAGAATCTCGATGAAATCGCTTATTTCATTTCAGTACGCCGAGTTCTTTGCCCACCTTGATGAAGGCGGCAATGCAACGATCGAGATGTTCGCGGTTGTGTCCGGCCGAAATCTGCACGCGGATGCGCGCTTGATCCTTCGGCACGACGGGATAGTAGAAACCGGTCACATAGATGCCCTCGTCTTGGAGACGAGCCGCGTAGTCTTGCGAGAGTTTGGCATCATAGAGCATAACGGCGCAAATGGCGCTTTGGGTCGGTTTGATGTCGAAGCCGGCTTCCAGCATTTTGCTGCGGAAGTATTCTACGTTTTCCACCAGTCGGTCGTGAATTTCATTGCTTTCATCGAGGATCTTGAAGGTTTCGATGCCGGCACCCACCACCGAGGGGGGAATGGAGTTGGAGAAGAGATAGGGGCGGCTGCGCTGACGAAGCATGTCGATGATTTCCTGACGTCCGGTGGTGAATCCGCCCACCGCACCGCCGAAGGCTTTGCCGAGTGTGCCGGTGTAGAGGTCGACACGTCCGTAGGTGTCGAAGAATTCCGACACGCCGCGACCGGTTTTTCCGACCACGCCGGCCGAGTGACTTTCGTCGACCATCACGAGTGCATCGTATTTTTCAGCGAGATCACAGATTTTGTCGATCGGTGCCACGTTGCCGTCCATCGAGAACACGCCGTCGGTCACAACGATGCGGAAGCGCTGTTCTTGTGCGGCCTGCAATTGGCGTTCAAGGTCTTCCATGTCGGCATTGGCATAGCGATAGCGCTTGGCTTTGCAGAGGCGAACGCCGTCGATGATGGAGGCGTGGTTGAGCGCATCGCTGATGATGGCATCCTCAGCCGTGAGGAGCGGTTCGAACACGCCGCCGTTGGCGTCGAAGCAAGCGGCATAGAGGATGGCATCGTCCGTTTTGAAGAAGCGCGAGATGGCCGCTTCGAGTTCCTTGTGCAGATCTTGTGTGCCACAAATGAAGCGTACCGACGACATGCCGTAGCCGCGGGCGTCCATGGCCGCTTTGGCTGCGCTGATCAAGCGCGGGTGGTTCGAGAGCCCCAGGTAGTTGTTGGCGCAGAAGTTGAGCACTGTTTTTCCTCCTACGTTGATTTCTGCCTGCTGCGGGCCGCAGATGAGGCGTTCGTTCTTGTAGAGACCGGCTTCGCGAATGGCGGCCAGCTCCGTTTGGAGGTGTTGTTGGAATTTACCGTACATAGGTTGGGTTAGATTATGTGGAGCCTTGAGAATAGCTCCGTAGGTCGGTTGTGTATTGCTGGAGCAAAGGTAGTGAAAACTCTTCGAACGGAGGAAGCATGGGCGCGAAAATGCAAAGTTTGCTTTCTATTTGTCCTCCTTCCCGAAAGGTTATGCGTCGACCTCCGTGTTTTCGCTCCGGCACGGGATTTCGTGTGATGTTCTTTCCGTTGTCGCTTTTGTTTCCCGCTTATCCGTCGATGAAATCGGGAACTTTGAGCGAAAAACGGGAGACTTTTCGAGGAAAATGCGGAGCTTTCGGCTGAAAATGCCGGTGTTTCTTCTCGCAGGCGCTGTATGAACCGCTAGGGTGGGCAAGTCGAGGTGAAGCCACCGGGGCAGTGCGTAACTGCGTTTCGCGCTTTCGCGTTGTTGCACGTCGGTAGTAACTAAAAAAGCCCCGCATCGGGAGCGATGCGAGGCTTGATTGTTGTGCTGTTGAGCCGCCGGTGTTTAGAAACGAGCCTTGAGACCGATCGTGAATGCGCCCTGGCTGTAGCTGTTGGGCAGCACTTGTTCGCGGATTTCGCCGAAAGCGGCCACATTCTTCGAGAGGGCGTATTCAACACCGCCACCATAGTTGGCGCCGAAGCGAACAGTGTTGTCGCTCTTCACATAAATAACTTTCGTGTCGTCAGGATTCAGCTTAGGAATACTATATTCAAGCGACCAGCTGGTGAAGGTGAAACCGAGCATGGGGTATGCGCGGAATTTGTCGGTGATATTGAAGACGTAAGCACCGTTGGCACTGAGATCCCACATGGAGAGTCCGTTGTGCTTGAAGTAGTTGTTGAAAGAAGCTTCGAGTCGAACGTTGTCGGTCACGAAATATTGACCGCGAACATTAAAGCCCATGCTTTCAATTTGCGTGCCGTAGACCAGACCTACGCCGAGTTCTTTGGTGCCCTTTTGGGCGAAGGCCGAAGTGCCCAAGCAGGCAACAGCGACAAGGAGGAGAAACTTTTTCATCTTAGGAATGTTGAGTTAAAAGAGTGAATCGTGGGCCGAAACCACAGAACTTAGCATGTGAACACTTGGATTCAGCCACTCGGTATGGCTGCAAATGTAGTGAAAATTCGTGGATTACCCGACACGTTAGGAGGAAAATACCTTTTTACACAGAGAAAAGTTCAGCCCAAGTCGATAATTTGGGCTTCGGGTGGGAGCTTGAGGTGCTCGTCGTGGCTGACGAGAACGATGGCGCGGCGGGTGTGTTCGCGCAGCAGGGTGGTGTAGAGTTCGCGCTTGGAGGCATTGTCGAGGTGGGTGTCGGGTTCGTCGAGCAACAACAGCTGCGGCTGGCTGACGAGTGCGCGTGCCAAGAGCGTACGTTGCCACTGTCCGCCGCTCAGGTTGCGGATGGGGCAGCCGGCCAAGGCCTCGAGTCCAAGCGCGCGAAGGGTGGTTTGGGTGAGTTCGCGGTGATGCTTATTGTAATGTTGCCACCATTTCAGCGTGCATTGGAGTCCCGAGCGCACGGTGTCGAAGACCGTGAGGGGAAATTCGCGGTCGATGGTGCGATATTGAGGGAGGTAACCCACGGTGAGTCCCTCGCGGCGCCACACCTCTCCCTGCATCGGCGCGAGCAGTCCGGCCAGAACTTTGAGCAAGGTCGTTTTTCCTCCTCCGTTGCGGCCACGCAGCACGAGCATCTCCCGTTCGTGCACTTCGAGTGAGCAGTGGTTGAGTACGGATCGTCCCCCGTAGCCGGCGGAAACGTCAGTGAGTCGGATGAGAGGTGGAGTCATGGGCAGAAGAGGGTTGGGCCAGCGCACGGGCTATGAGCAGAAGTTGTTTGTCCCACTCGGCCGACAGCGGCGCGATGGAGACTACGCGTGCACCGATGGCTTCGGCGAGTCGTTGTGCAGCGCGTCCGGCGTGTTCTTTTTGGATGAAAACGACTTTTACTCCCGCTGCCTGTGCTTGATTGATGAGTTGTTGCAAGTGTTCGGCCGAGGGCTCCTTGCCATCTTCCTCTACGGCGAGTTGCCGCAGCCCGAAATCACGAGCGAAGTAGCCCAGTGCCGGGTGGTAGATGATGAAGGTGCGCTCATGCAGGCGGTCGAGCAGCCGATGGATGGAGACTTCGAGTGAGTCGATGTGGTGCAGCAGGCTGTCTCGGCGATGAATGAAGAAATCGGCGTGCGCCGAATCGGCTTTGCAGAGGGCCGCACAGACGTTGCGCGTGATTTGGCGGCCGGAACTGACAGAGGTCCAGGTATGAAGGTCGATGCCAATGTCTTCGCCCGGGTGCTCGTCGGCGCAACCTTCCATGAGAGGGATGCTATCGGAGACGTTGACGGTGGTGAGTCGTGGGGCGTTGGCCGTGAGTTTGTCGAGGCGGGCGCGTTCAAATCCCAGAGTGCCGACGCTAAAATAGACGCGCGAGTCGCTGACTTCCACCACTTGTTTGGGCGTGAGTTCATAGGTTTCGGGACTTGCTCCGGCCGGTACGAGCGTGTTGACCTGGAAATAGGGCCCGGCAATGTTCTCGACAAAATAACGTAGGGGAGGCACGCTGACTGTGACGGTGGGTGCCGACGAAATGCCGTCGGAACAAGCCGTAAACAACGCGCAAAAGAGGGAGAAAAGGCAAAAGGAGAGGGCGCGCATGGGAAGAAAAATAAAAGAAGGCGAGGAGGTGGGACTGAAGTAGCGCTTCAGAACGAGAAAAATGGGAAAGCAATGAGCGCTGCCACGGCAAGGGTGCAGCAGACAAACCAGAAATCGGCCATGCGTCCGCGGGCAAGCGTGAGATGGTGGCTGATCATCGGGGCGTAGACGGCTACGAGCAGCGGAAGGAGGGTGCTGCTTTGCTCAGGATAGAGGGCCGTGAGCAGAAGAACGGGGATTTGCAACACGGTGAGGGAATAGAGAAATTGGCGTGTGCGAATCTTGTCGTTGTAGGAAGTGGAATAAAAATGAGCTGTTCCGATGAGTCCGGGAACAATGACGGCGGCGTAGCTCACCCACGTCAGGGTATTCACCGCAACATAGTCGAATTTCGGAAGTTGAGGCAGTACGTCGGTGTAATAAGTGGGGAGGAGCGTCCAGTCGAAACCGTGCAGGGCGAGGAGTATCGCGGCGTAAATCCAATAGGGGAGGAGCCATCCGAGCACGGCCGCCCCGAATGCGGCGGGCCGCAAGGCGCGAAGTTGCACGGCAGCCACGAAGAGGGCAAAAGGAATGACCAAAACCAACGGCGGAAAGACGAGACAACCCAGACTGAGCAACAGGGTGACGTGGAAAAGCGTGCCCTGTGTGCGCGTTTGTCCGTAGACGCGGAACAAAACAAAGTAGGCCGCCAGCAGCGCCGCGGCGGGTGCGAGGTGCCAACCGAGGAGATGGGCCCCGGGGAAGGCGGCCATCAGTGCGAGAAACACCACACTGTTCATGCGCGAACGCACTCTGAGCAGCTGATAGCGGTTGTTGCATTCGATGACCAGGTAGGCCATGACGAAAGTGACGAGGAGACCTCCTCCCAGTTGGAGACTGCGCACATCAGGAAGCATCCAAACGACTGCTGCGAGCAGTCCCACCAGCGGAAGGGTGGCGAGACTCTGAGTGATGTTGTGGCGAAATCCTTTTTTGCGCATAGAAGTGAGATGAAAAGAGAGGAGAAAAAAGCATCGCCCAAACGTGAAATTTTTCACGTTCGGGAGATGTCGAGGTTTTTAGAGGTCGAAACCGATGTCGGAGCGGAAGTATTTGTCTTGGAATTCGATTTGCCGCGCTCCTTGCATGGAACGTTGCAGTGCTTCTTGCCGCGTTGCGCCGTAGCTGCTCACGGCAATCACGCGTCCGCCGTCGGTGACGAGTTGACAGTCTCGCAGTGTGGTTCCCGCATGGAAGACCACGCTGCCTTCCACCTCGGTGTTTGTGATGGGATAGCCCTTTTGGTAGGCACCCGGATAGCCGCCGCTGACGCACATCACGCAGACTGCGGCACGATCATCGAACTCAACGGGGCATTGGTCGAGACGTTCTTCCGCCACTCCCTCGAAGAGATCGACCAAATCGCTCTTGAGACGCAGCATAACACTCTCGGTTTCGGGGTCGCCCATGCGGCAATTGTATTCGATGACTTTGGGTTGTCCGTCGCAATTGATGAGCCCGAAGAAAATGAAGCCCTTATAAGTAATGTCTTCTGCGCGAAGTCCGTCGACGGTGGGGCGAATGATTTCGCGTTCCACCTTTTCCATCCATTCGGGTGTGGCGAAAGGCACGGGCGAAACGGAGCCCATGCCGCCGGTGTTGAGGCCGGTGTCGCCTTCGCCAATGCGTTTGTAGTCCTTGGCCTCGGGGAGAATTTTGTAGCTGCGGCCGTCGGTGAGGACAAAGACCGAGCATTCGATGCCGGAAAGGAACTCTTCGATCACCACGCGCGAAGAAGCGTTGCCAAATTGGCCGCCGAGCATTTCTCTGAGCGCAGTTTGTGCTTCTTCAAGGGTGGGGAGAATCAAAACTCCCTTGCCGGCGCAAAGTCCGTCGGCCTTCAGCACGTAGGGGGCGGAGAGGGTGGCGAGAAATTCGCAACCTGCTTCCACTTGTGTGCCGTCGAAGGTGCGATAGGCCGCAGTGGGAATGCCGTGGCGCTGCATAAATGCCTTGGCAAAGTCTTTTGAGCCCTCGAGCACGGCGCCTTTTTTCGAAGGACCGATGACGGGAATCTGCGAAAGGGCAGGGTGTGAGGCGAAAAAGTCGAAGATGCCTTTGACCAACGGGTCTTCCGGTCCGACAACGACCATGTTGATGTCATGATCGAGCACAAAACGCTCGATGCCTTCGAAGTCGTCGGCGCGTAGAGGAACGTTCGTGCCCACTTGTGCCGTGCCGGCATTGCCCGGCGCGATGTAAAGGTGGTTGATCTTAGGGCTTTGCGCGATTTTCCATGCCAGTGCATGTTCGCGACCGCCGGATCCGAGAAGAAGAAGGTTTGTCATATTGTGAGGGGGAATGAGGTTTTGTGGAGAAAGCAGGGTGCGCTCCGGTCAAGGCCGGAGAATGGCGTCGTAGCGCGCCCGATCGTTGAGCACATCTACGGCGGCATTGAGGTCCTTGTCGTTGCGAAGTCGATAGGCAACCACGCCGGCGCGCCCATATATATTGTTGATGATGGCCGATTCCACCACGGTGCGCACAGGTTGTTGCCAGCGCTCAAAGTCAGCTTGCAGGTTGGGGCGCAGTTTCGCGGCGAGGGCTTCGAACTCTTTGGCGGCCCGCTCGTCGTAACCCTCGAATTTGGCCCATTGTTTCACGCGGTCCAAGGCCTGGCGGGTGCGACTGTCATAAGTAAAGTCGCTTTTGAACATGTATTGCTTGAAGGCTTCGAAGTCTTGGTCCGAAAGTTTGAACTCAGAGGGCGGCGCAATGGTTTTTCTTGCGTTGCAATAGCCGGTGACATAGTCGAAGAGTTGCTCGGAACTCTCGAGATAAGCGATGAGGTCGGGGAGCGAGTCTTCTTCGACCACGATGTCGGGCGTGATGCCTCCGCCGTCTTTCACCGGACGTCCGTGTGCCGTGCGAAAAGTCTTGCAAAGCGAATCGGGCAGGTGGCGAGGTTGTCCGTCAGCTCCGCGATTTTTGAAGTCATAGGCCTGGATGCAGCGTCCGGAAGGGATGTAGTATTTGGCCGTAGTGAGCTTCATCATGGTGCCGTAGGGCAAGTTTTTGGGCGTTTGCACCAGACCTTTGCCGTAGGTGCGGCGTCCCACAATCACTGCACGGTCGTAATCTTGCAAACATCCCGAAGTGATTTCCGCCGATGAGGCCGTTCCGTAGTTGACCAATACGGCCAATGGCATGCCGGTGTCGAAGGGTGAGGCCGTTGTCTTGTAGCTCTCGTTCATTTCCGGGTCTTTTCCGCGTGTACTCAACACGCGTTTTCCTTTGGGCACGAAGAAGTTGACCACTTTCACGGCCTCTCCCATGAGCCCTCCCCCGTTGCCTCGAAGGTCGAACACCAAGCGTTTGGCTCCCTGTTTGCGGAGTTGTTCGAAAGCTTCGCGCAGGTCTTTCGCCGTGTCTTCGGTGAAGCTGCTGAGCAATACGTAGCCCACTTGGTTGGGCAACAGGGTAGTGTAGACCACCGAGGGCTGTTTGATGGTCTGTCTCGTGATGCGGAATCGCAAAAGTCGTTCGCGTCCGGGGCGTTTGACGGTGACGGTGAAGGTCGTGCCGGGATTGCCGCGCAGCAAAGTCGAGATCTTTTGGCTGTAAACCCGGCGATCGGTTTTGCCGCACACCCCTACATCTTTATTGTCGATGCGCATAATGATATCGCCCGATCGGATACCGGCTTGCCAAGCCGGCATGTTCAGGTAAGGCGCCTCGAAGGCACAGCGGTCACTGCGCTTGTGATAGCGAATGGGCGAGCCAATGCCGGCGTACTTTCCCGTGGTGATGAGTCGCAGTTCGTCGGTGCGTCCCGCTTTGTAGAACTCCGTGTATGGATCCAAGCGGTCCAGCATATAATCAATGGCCTCTTCCACCTGTTGCTCCGCATTCAGCGTGTCGACATAGTAGAGATCGAGATTGCGATACAGGGCATTGAAGATGTCGAGCGCCTTGGTGGTTTGAAAGTTGTGCGGCTCTTGTGGCTCTTGCGCACGGAGTGAAGTCGTCGTGCCGCAGACGAAGAGCAGAAAATAGATGAGTCGTCTCATAGAGAGCAGAAAAGTTTAGTTTTTGTCGTGGCGCAAAGCGCTCTGTGCGCGCAACCGCTGCCAGGTGGTCTCGGGCAGTTGAGTGCCGATGACCTGTATGACTTCGCCGGCACAGGCCGATCCTTCGATGAGGCACTGGGCCAGCGAACCGCCGAGGGCATGGCGGTGCAGGAAGCCTCCGGCAAAGAAATCGCCGGCACCGGTGGTGTCGATGACGTGGGCCACTTCGGTGGCAGGTTCGCACACGCAGTGATCGCCTTGCACGGCGAAAGCACCGCGCGGTCCGCATTTGACCACGGCCGTGTGGCAGGGACCGGCGAGAATGTGCGCGGCTTCCTTGCCGATCTTCCCGGTCATGGCGCGCGCCTCGTCTTCGTTGGCGAATACAATATCTATATGGGGCAATAATCGCTCGAAAAAGGCATGTTCGTTCTCGACAATGTTCCAAGAGGCCAAGTCCAGGCAGACTTTGGCTCCGCGTTGATGCGAAAGTTCGACCGCATGTTCGATGAGGCGATGGTTTTGTACCAAATAGCCCTCTATAAATACATAGTCCACCTCGTCGGGCATGACACACTCCAGCTGTTCGGCTTCGAGCAAGGCAGCTGCGCCGAGGTAGGTCGCGAAGGTGCGTTGGCCTCCCTCCGAGATAAAAGTGTTGGCCACCCCGGTGGGCAGTGTGGGGTCGTGTAGGGGGATGAAATGCACGCCGCGTTGTTGCGTCTCTGTGGTGTAGAAGTCTCCGTTACTGTCCCGGCCGATGCGTCCCACAAAGCTGGCATCGCCCCCCATCGCCGCCACACAGGCCAAAGCATTCCCGGCCGATCCGCCGGTGCTGCGTTTGAAAGAGAGGGATTTTAGACGGTTTGCAATTTTTTTGTGGGTGTCCTCCTCAATGAGGGTCATTCCTCCTTTGTGTAGGGATAACTCTTTGAGAATGTTGTCGTTGTCTATTTGAATTAGGGCGTCGACGAGTGCGTTGCCAAGGCCTAAAATCTTCTTCATGCGATTTTCTTGTCAATTTTCTTCTGCAAAGATAGTGCTTTATCCAAAATAAAGTACTACTTTTGCATCGCAAACGGAGATAAAGCCGCGGATATTCGAAAAGAAAGCCCGGCGCTTTCGTGAACTGCACTGCTTCAGTAGCTCAGTTGGTTAGAGCACCTGACTGTTAATCAGGGGGTCGTTGGTTCAAGCCCATCCTGAAGCGCAAAGGTCGATCACCTTATCGGGGATCGGCCTTTTTTTTTGTTTCCCATTTTCATTGCGCGGTTGCGCGAAACATTGTCTCTCTCCCCGCCGAGCGCGATGGGGCGGGGAGCGAAAAGCGACGGCTGGGGCTGTTTCGCATTGCCAAAGAGAGGTAGGCTTCGCCATTTTCGTTTGTTGAAGCCGAAGTTTCCGAATTCCATTCTTTTTTTGAGTCGCTTCGTCGAGACCGACCGAGATGTAGTATTATGTCGGGGAGGAATCTTAACGGCACTCCCGAGTTGCAAAAAGAGTCGACGAGCGAGAATTTATTTTCTCCCACCCATGAGCGAAAAACGGGGAGAAAATACCGGAAAACGCGCTGTTTTTGGAGGAAAACGCGAAACTTTTCGGTGAAACACGGCGGTTCTCAAGAAACATAACAACTAAATCTTTTCATAAGGGGAGGCGGCACGCAGACATCAGACAGCATTGTTTCGCAACTTGCATGATGATTGCGCTGCCTGCCGCAGAGGTCATTCGTGGAAGGAGATCAAGGGAAGAAAATAGAGGTGGTTTACGTGCCAATGGGGCAGTATCCTATCATCAAAGCTATGAAATCAGGCGAACTGCGCGAAGGTGGAAAATGCATTCATTGGATTTTGCTACGCAAGACTTGGCAAATTGTGGCAATTTGTGTCGTGCTTGTAGTTAAATGTGCTATACTGCTTCCCACGTTTGCGCTTTTTTCTGATCTTTGTAGGTAGTAATTAAAGTGTAAAGGTAGTGTTTTTCTTATTGGCTGCCTTTAAATCGAGAACAAGAACCTAAGATGAAACAAGAACGGAATCTTATTTTAGGTCGGTGGTGCGCTAAAATTCATCGCCGAAGCGCAGCTGCGTTCGTTGCATTCCTCGTGCTGCTCCTCTGCCTCCCACAGCGTGTGGCGGCCCAGGGGTGCCCGACGTTGGACACGGGCGATTTCACTGCCACCCTCATTGCCGCCAACAGCGACTGCCACACCCCGGCTCGCCTCTCGGTGGTTTACCGCAACGCTGTGGCGGGTTTCACGGCCATGACCTACAGCGTGTCGAAAGATCGCACGACCTGGGGCA